>CAYRGB010000056.1:0-1690 GCA_964423715.1 uncultured Methanosarcinales archaeon
CTTTAGCGTGTCTGCATTATAACTGTTCCAAAACCAATCACTGCGAATACGGCAATCGACCTCATTTGGCAGCCACTTGTCACCATCCGGATCGCCATGTCGAGCGGTGGACAGACCGGCCTGAATCTCACGAGTGAACTTGCGGAGATGGGCGTCTTTGAAAAGTATGGTGTGACCCTGCTGGGTACACCTCTTGATGCGATCACGAACACAGAGGACCGTGAGCTTTTCAAACAGACCATGGAAGATATTGGAGAAAAGGTTCCCCGCAGCAAGGCAGTGTCCTCTCTCAAAGAAGCTGAGGATGTGATCGATGAACTGGGTCTCCCACTTATCATACGGCCTGCATACACTCTTGGTGGTGCGGGCGGAGGTATCGCCCATTCACGGGAGGAACTTCTTGAGATCACAGAACGTGGTCTTCTGCGCAGTCGTATCAATCAGGTCCTGATAGAAGAAAGCGTGCTGGGTTGGAAGGAGTTCGAATATGAGGTGATGCGTGATTCTAATGACACCTGTATCGTGATCTGTAACATGGAGAATCTCGACCCCATGGGTGTGCATACCGGAGAGTCAATGGTGGTCACCCCTTCCCAAACACTTAACGATGAGGACCACCAGATGCTGCGAAGTGCAGCTATCAAGATCATACGTACCTTTGGGATAGAAGGCGGATGTAATATCCAGTTTGCGGTGAAGGATGGGGAATATCGGATCGTGGAGGTCAATCCACGTGTTTCGCGTTCTTCCGCCCTGGCATCCAAGGCCACTGGTTACCCGATAGCCAAGGTCACTGCCAAGATCGCAATGGGGATGACACTTGATGAGATCCTCAATGATGTGACCAAACAGACCCCTGCGTCATTTGAGCCCACGATCGATTATATTGTGACAAAGATCCCGCGATGGCCGTTCGATAAGTTTGTCACAGCTGACAAGACCCTCACAACAGCCATGAAGAGCACGGGAGAGGTTATGTCCATAGGTAGGACCATCGAGGAATCCCTTCTCAAAGCGATCCGTTCCCTGGATATTGATATGGAGTTTGGTAGTGGGAACTGGGACAAACCGGAGATCACAACACTTCTTAAAACACCTACCAGTGAACGATTATTTGTAATATACCAGGCACTCAGGAACGGATTTACGATAGATGACGTATCTGAATTGTCCGGCATAGATCATTTTTTTATCAGTAAGATCAATAATATCATCAAAATGGAAAACTCCTTGAAGAAGGATCTCTTCACAGATGGCGTGGATCTGGACCTCCTACTTGATGCAAAACGGATGGGACTAACCGACAAGAGGATCGCGGAACTGACATCAAGGACACGTGAAGAGATCAATGATCTGCGTCTGGAGGCGGATATTGCGGTCACGTACAAGATGGTTGATACCTGTGCGGCAGAGTTCGCAGCGGCAACCCCATATTACTATTCGTGCTATGAAACAGAGTGTGAGGCAAATCCAAGCGATGCGAAGAAGGTCCTGATCCTGGGTGCAGGTCCGATCCGTATAGGGCAGGGTATCGAGTTCGATTACTGTACCGTCCATGCAGTAGCAGCTCTACGTGAGGAAGGTATTGAGACCCATATCATCAACAATAACCCGGAAACGGTTTCCACTGACTATGATACATCTGATAAGCTCTTCTTTGAGCCACTCACACTTGAAGATGTGATGAACA
>CAYRGB010000056.1:1700-7414 GCA_964423715.1 uncultured Methanosarcinales archaeon
TCGAGTGTGAAAGACCATACGGTGTGCTGGTCCAGTTCGGGGGTCAGACCTCTGTGAACCTTGCATTGCCCCTGCAAACGGAACTTGATCGCCGTGCAGACCTCGATACGATCATACTGGGTACATCCCCTGAGGATATCGATGTTGCTGAGAATAGGGAGAAGTTCAACCAGATGATGTCCAAGCTGAATATCAACCAGCCGGATGCCGGATATGCAACATCACAGGATGAAGCAAAGGAGATCGCATCGCGCATCGGTTATCCCATACTTGTCCGTCCGTCCTATGTGCTGGGTGGCCGTGCCATGGAGATCGTGTACGAACAGACGGATCTTGAGAGATACATGCGCGAAGCTGTGCGCGTATCCCCTGAGCATCCCATACTGATCGATGATTTCCTTGAGGGTGCGGTTGAGATCGACGTGGATGCTGTTTGTGACGGCAAGGATGTGCTGATCGGTGCGATCATGGAGCACATCGAAGAGGCAGGGGTACACTCCGGTGATTCTGCCTGTGTCATACCTCCGCATTATCTGTCTGAAGACATACTTTCGACAGTACGTGATTATACGAGGAAGACCGCACTGGCACTCAATGTCAAAGGCCTCATCAACATACAGATGGCAGAGAAGAATGGTGTGGTATATATCCTGGAGGCAAATCCACGTTCCAGCAGGACAATACCGTTCGTCTCAAAATCGACCGGTCTGCCCCTTGCCAAGATAGCGGCACAGGTAATAATCGGTCATACCCTTGAGGAAATGAATTATATACGGGACAGGGAGCCTGAGATCAAGCACTATTCCGTGAAAGAGGTCCTGCTACCGTTCGACAAGCTCCCGGGTGTCGATCCAGTTCTTGGACCTGAAATGAAGAGCACAGGAGAGGTCATGGGGATCGACTATGACTTTGGACGTGCGTTCTTCAAGGCACAATTGAGTGCCGAGAACCTGCTTCCTTTGACGGGAAAGGTCTTCATGTCCATCCGGGACGATGATAAAGAAGAGATCATCGATGTTGCACGCAAGATGGAGAATGCCGGACTCAGCCTGATAGGCACGAAAGGTACGGTAAAACATCTTGCAGAACATGACATTACGATGGAGACCATAAAAAAGGTCCATGAAGGAAGTCCCAATGTCATTGACATGATGCGTAGGGGCGAAGTTGCCCTTATCATTAATACCCCAACCTCAAAACAGTCAAGAACGGACGGTTTCCAGATCCGGCGGGCAGCAGTTGACTTCAAGATACCATACATAACGACCGTTCAGGCAGCAACTGCTTCTGCGGATGCTATCGTTTCAATGAAAAAAGGAGAGCTTACGACCAAATCCATCAACGAATATCATGAGGAGATCTTGAGTAACAAGTAAACGGATGATGTATGGCATGTGGTTGTATATTATATGTATCATATATTCATGATCTGCATGATGTAATACTATGCATTTCATGTGTGTGACAATAGATCATAAAATCATATTTAGGAAGGTAATAGTACAATGTCAAAGAAAGTAGTACTGGCATATTCCGGTGGACTGGATACTTCCATCTGTATCCCTATCCTCAAGGAGGAATATGGATGCGATGAGGTAATAACCGTTGCAGTAGATGTTGGACAGCCCAAGGAAGAGGTGGTACAGGCAGAGGAGAAGGCTAAGAAGATCAGCGATATGCATTATACTCTTGACGTTCGGGAAGAGTTTGTACGTGATTATATATTTCCTCTTATAAAAGCGAACGGGGACTATGAAGGTTATGTAATGGGCACCTCCATTGCCCGTCCTCTGATAGCCAAAAAGGTCGTCGAGATCGCAAACAAAGAAGGTGCAACCGCCCTGGCCCATGGATGTACTGGCAAAGGCAATGATCAGTTGCGTTTTGAGGCAGTGTTCAGGCTTACGGATATGGATGTTTTAGCACCCATGCGTGATATGAACCTCACGCGGGACTGGGAGATCGAGTATGCAAAGAAGCATAATATTCCTGTATCGGTGACCACTTCCAAACCCTGGAGTGTGGATGAGAACATCTGGAGCCGGAGTATTGAGGGCGGTAAACTGGAGGATCCGGGTTATATTCCACCCGAGGAGATCTACAAGTGGACCGTTTCCCCGGAAGATGCACCTGATAGCCAGATCCTTGAGATTGGCTTCAAAGACGGTGTACCTGTATCTCTTGATGGTAAGGAAATGGATAGTGTTGAACTGATCAAGAACTTGAACGAAATCGCAGGTTCACACGGGGTTGGACGTACCGATATGATCGAGGATCGGATCCTTGGCCTGAAAGCCCGGGAAAACTACGAGCATCCAGCTGCCACCGTCCTCCTGACAGCTCACAGGGATCTGGAGAAGCTGGTGCTCACACGTGCAGAGCTTAAGTTCAAGGCCATGGCAGATGCAGAGTGGTCCGAGCTTGCCTACTTTGGACTGGTGGATGAACCCCTGTACTCTGATCTTAATGTATTCATCGATCGTACACAGGAGAGGGTTGCTGGAACGGTTACTGTAAAATTGTATAAAGGCAGTGTCTCGATCCTGGCACGTACCTCGCCTTATGCCCTCTATTCAGAAGAACTTGTATCCTTTGATAGTGCCACCATTGACCAGAAGGATTCGGAAGGTTTTGCGAAATACCATGGTTTCCAGGCACGCCTGTACAGGAAATTTGTGGAAAAGAACTGACGTGTGAATTTGTATGAATTTGTACGAATTTCATAAACTGTATAACAAAATGTAAGGTTGTATGGGTACCACATACAACCATACTATTTTCTTTTTTGATCATACATTTAAGCAGGAATCCAAATGGTCCACGATGATATTATCAAGGAGCTCCTGCGAAAAGGTGTTCATCTTACATCTGTTATAATCATTCTGATGTATGCTTTTTTTGGAAAACAGTCTGTACTCATACTGTTAGTAGTATATCTTATAGTGATGCTGTTCCTCGAACATCTCAGGCTCAAGCATAGGATCAAAGTGCCCCTATTCCATGTTCTCTTTCGCGAAAAGGAACAGCATCGAATAAGCGGGCATGTTTATTTCACCATCGGAGCTATTGTTTCCATAATCCTGTTCAACAGGGATATCGCTTATGCCTGCATCCTGATGACAACATTCGGAGACATGAGTGCTGCGCTGATAGGGAAAACATACGGCAGGACCCTTATTACAGGAAACGGCAAAACACTGGAAGGCTGTCTCGCCGAGTTCATGGTGGACCTGTTCGTTGGATACATTTTCATTGGACACTGGTTCGTTGCGCTTATCATGGCAATCGCAGCCACCGTGGTTGAATTGACTGTAAGCACGATCGATGATAACCTGGCCATACCAGTGGTTTCGGGGATTGTTGGGCAGGTATCCATGCTGAGTATCATCGTGCTCTAAAATGAACATGAAATGTGTTCAGTGTCCCCCATTACTAAGATTGAGCCCCACCACACCTATGATGATAAATGCTATGGACACCATCTTAAAGACACTGTTCGGTTCCTTGAAATATAAGATACCTATGGCTGTAATACATACAGTCCCGAGCCCTGCCCATATCGCATATGCGAGGCTGACATCCAATCTTTTCAATGCTAGCGTAAACATGGCAAAACTGATACCATAGAAGACGAATATCAAGACTGATGGAAGTGTCCTGGTGAATCCTTCGGACAGTTTCATGCAGGTGGTTCCGAACACTTCGAACAGTATTGCTCCTACAAGATAGAGATAGCTCATTCTATACTCCATGATATGATACTCTTGAAGTAGGATTGTAGTAGGTATAGATATGTCTAACGTTAAGCCAAGAAAAAACAGTCGTTCTTTGGCTTTAACTTCTCACTCTTGTAAGAGGACTAGCATGTACATCCATACGTTCCACCCTACAAATGTACATGCGTCTTATACCCCAACCCTAATACCTGGATCGAAGTTCCCATCTTCGAACCTATATTTACGCAATTGGAAGAAACGACATTTCTTCCAACCACTGTTCCATAGTACGAAGCGTTAGTATATAGCATGAACGATGTTGAATTTTTTTTGTTATTGAAATGACATATCGCATTAAATCTTTCAACGCAAAATAATCATTCAACATCCAGATAGAACTCAGCATATCCGCAGTCCAGGCAGACCTGGACCTTGAACTCGCGGACCGGGCCTGAGACATAGCATTCCCTGTCCGATTCATACCCAAAATGAGGTCCACAACCGATCGTATGGCCCATATCCAGGTTCCTGCTGCCACATTTGGGACACTCTTCATTAACCATGTATTCCTCTCCCTTATCTGATCAATAGAAACTACTACTGCATCGTATAATTAGATGGTGCCAGTGATCATCACATCTGCGACCGGCATGTGCTAACTGCTGAATACATCACATCACACATGTCATACATGCCATAGATGTTATCCTTCAAGTCTGGCATCCCGTATCTCCCTGATCCTGCGTATCATGATCTCTGTCAGGAATACCAACAGTGCCGCAAGGATGAAATATATCTTCTGGCTCTCTGGCCGCTGCACACTTCGCATTGAATTCGCCCGTGCGTCCTCAAGCAGCCGAGCCCTTGCCTCCTGCCCGGTATATGTATTCCCACCATTCGCCTTTATCAGTACAGAAAGGTCTTCATTGATCCCGACATCACGGTACTCGATGGCATAATTGACCGCCAGCGGATATCCGGACACCTCATGCATCCCTATCCGACCCGGATCATTGATCGTGGTCTCATAGGTGTTCTGGCCAACAACGGCAAGCTGTAGCTCTTCATCATGATCATACCGAAGTTTCGGCGTTCCTTCCTCATACATGGTCAGCGTAAGGTCCACCGGCGTGCCATACCAAGTATCCTCAGCCTCAAGAACGGCTCCTTCTTCCACCTGCGGGTCCCCGATCGCCCAGTTCATGGCAGATGATATGAGCTTTGAGTTATTACCGGAGTACATCTCGGAACTCCACCGGTTATCCCCACCTTTCCCATTATCCGTCGTAAGTGCCACGACCCGTCCCAGGCCATATCTCCACGTTGTCAGGACAGGCTTGCCGGCGGACGTGAGGATGATCCTGTCCGCGCCGGGTTTTGGAGTGACATCATTGTAACCGGTGATGTTACCGGACACATCCAGGCTGCGTGTGATGAAGTGGTTGGGATTGTATTCGATCAGGGGGAATATGGTAACGGGTGCAGTTTCCTCATCAGGTGTTTCCTCGAGTTCTTCGAACTCAAGGTTTGCCCTTGGATCACCCATGTCAATATGGAAATATGTCGCACTGCTTCCTTCAATCTCCTGGATCAGTTTTTCTGCGAGCACAACACCCCCGTCAGTCTGGGATGGTGCAGAGGATCGAATGTGGACAAAGTAGAAATTGACCCCATTCTCATGCAGGTCCGTGGCGATCTCAACACTCGTATCATACGCTTCCGTAATACCTCCATCAGAAATGATGATCACATCCATCTCGCCAGCTTCGTTCCCCAGCCATTTTTGTGCGATGGTAAGCCCCTGGTCCAGTGATGTCTCACTGGTGGCCCCCGGAGTCAGTTGGGATATATCGGCTTCAAGTCTATCAATGTTCGCAGGCACCCCCAAGTAAACAAGACCTCCAGAAACATCATATCCTTTGCTGCCAAATGCTATCACCCCCGCATCGGCATCACGCATGTTCTTATTGTTAAGGATAAATATCGCATTGTCGAGAA
>CAYRGB010000057.1:0-7354 GCA_964423715.1 uncultured Methanosarcinales archaeon
CACCGAGATCAGGGATCTCGCTTTTGCTGGTAAGAACAAGCAGAAGCAGCTTGGTGTTGAGAATGTGGTCAGGGATGCTCGTGTGTTCCCTGCAAAGGAACTCTTTGAGGGTATCTTAGATCTGCCCAACTGTGAGGTTATCGTTCCTCCTGCGATCAAACATGAGATCGGCGCAGATGCTCTTGCGATGATGCTAATGACTGATTTTCTGGGTCAGGATATCCCTTCTATTGTCACGGACTATGGCACCAATGCAGAGATGGCACTTAAGATCGGTGACAAGATCGTCACAGCAAGTGCTGCCGCAGGTCCTGCGATAGAGGGGCAGGGTATCAGCTGTGGTATGCTTGCCAGTCCAGGTGCGATATCAGATGTGAATATCGAGGGTGACTACTGGAGGATAACTGTTCTTGATGATAATATGGACCCGTGTGATGCATATCTAATCGATCCGGCTACTGGTGAGATCAAGGAACAGATGTGTGAAATGGTTGTAAAAGGAGTCACTGGTACCGGTGTGATCTCTGCGCTTTCGCTGGCGATCGAGACGGGATTGATCGAGAAATTACCCAAATTGCCGAATGGTAGTTTGATCCTGGGTGAGGGCATCGAGATCAACGAGACAGATGTCGAGGAAGCCGGTAAGGCTATCGGAGCTATCAGGGCAGCGCATCTGGCGTTGATCGTTGATTCCAGTATCACGTATGAAGAACTCGATAATATGTATATGTCCGGTGCTACCGGTGCTTACGTGGATGGGGATAAGGCACGAAAACTGGGATCCTGCCCGAATTTTGCAAAGAAGATCGTCCAGTTTGGGAATACTTCGATAGCACTTGCGCGTGAACTTGTGTTAGATCGTGAGAAACTGGGCGAGGTAATCGAGATTGCGCACAAGGTCAAGGCTGATCATATGATGATGGCCACATCTTCTACATTTTCGAAATTCTATATGTGTGAACTCTCCTACTGGACCCAGGGTATGCCAATAGATACCTATAATGAAATGCTTGAAATGTATGGTCTTCCCATTTTGCCGGAGGAATTCAAGAACCCTGTTATCGAAAAACGGGTGAGTAAGGATATCGAAGATGTTGGGACCGAGGGCCTTGAGATCGTAGAGGGTATTGACATTATTATTGAGGAAGAGGCCCTTGATTGTAAACTTTGTAGGGCGTGTGAGGATGCCTGCCCTGAGGATGCACTGGTCATTGTAGAGCGTGATGGTAAGCAGTATGCCAATTATAATAGTGAACGCTGCCTTGGGACCAGTTGTCACAGGTGCATAGTTGCTTGCTCGAACAATTCGATCCACTATAAGAACATCGATATCAAACATTGAGATGTGCGGTTATTGACCGGGCATTGTGGATATGCGCTGCTCCATCTCCGGGGGGGATGGGGCACCGGGACATTTTAGTTTAATGAGACCGTCGGGAAAGTTCCGATATACAACCACTACATCCATCTAGCACAAAAATTTACCGCTATGGCCACTATCCGAATCCAGATTTGTCGATCAGACATATTTTTGCACTAGATCTACCGGAATTCTCAATATATAATCCTCATCATTCACTTCCTCTCATTTCAGCACACTTTTCGACAGCTATCGCTATTCACAAGAACAAATATTTTAACATTCACCGCAATTGCAGTCAAGATCGCTCGAACGTTTAGCTTCCCTAAGCTACAATACTTTGCTCGGTTAAGTCCATGGAACTGTTTCATCTCTGCCTGTTTTGGCTCAATATGTGGTCTCATCCTCATATCATCGTTATAATCGTTTGTATTTACTGTATCGTTTCGCTTCCTCCATGATCGGATAATGCTCGCTTATTGTGATCGTCCTTTGCTCCTGCTTTTACATTTCGGTCTCAAATTGCACTGCTGACACACTTCTTTTTTGAAAAAGAACGTAATATCACCAGTTTTCTTATTAGGTTTGAGATCATAGTTCGGCATCCTGTCGGACATTTAACCCCCTGTTTGCCCTATATTTCTAAAATTCCCCAGTGTACTGTGATCGTATGAAGTGCCCTTGGTGTTAGTCCTACAAACTATTTGACCATTATGTTACTTGTGCTTCATATTCTATCTGTCTGTCAGAATAGTCGTACAGATACTGAACTACTGCAGATCGGAGCATCATTTCAGGCGCGTTTGTTACAGGCCTACCGATATTTGGCGAATAATATCTTGGCAAACTTCATTGATGATGAAAAATCCAATTTTTCGTTTAGTTTGTAAAGCAAATGATCTTTGAGTATGAGTTTTTCGTAAATCTCGGACCCGTAAATGAACGTGGTTTGTTTGGATTTTGGGAAGGTGTTTATTTTTATACCAATCATCTCATATTTTTTATATTTCAATATGTGTGAATAAATAAATCTAACGATGGGGTGATTATAGTCTGAAAAAAGATGGAATATTGGCGATGTGGCCATAATATTATTTTAGTATACACATCGCTCTCATACTATTTAATCCTTTTTGTGATTGTGATGCATCTTGTAATTGTTCAGGATGTCTGGCATACCTTCAATAATCGTTGAATGTTACAATGGAGTGTATAGTCTACTATTATCGCATGTGTATATTTGTTTGATTAGGGCAATTTTTGTTGTCTTGAGACTTTTTGTTGGACTGGTATTTCAGCATACTACATGTCTTTTTTGTTATCGTTTTATCGGTACCATCTTATTGTATAAAACAGACAGGTTTGATTAGGTGTCATCTATCACTATTTTTCTAGAATTATGACGATGCAAATGTCTTTTTAGGACCTTTTCGGTTACCAACAAGTATATATCGCAGCATTGAAGACCATATAAATGACAACTTATGATGGAGGTGCAGCTTACAACTAAATGATCAGAACTGACAGCGTTCAACAAACAAGAATGGTTCTGGTTAATTATCTTTATAGATTGAAAATATATTGAGGTTGTAAGTTTTATGATGGAGTCCATGTCTGGTGGGTGCCTGCGTGTATCACAATGATGTTTGCTTGTGGTATATGGCGTTCGTCGGTGATGATGGATGACATTAATTTACATAATCGGCTTGGTGTGGTTGGATCCGTTGCGTACAGCATCTCCTCATAAGGTGTACGAAGTAATATCCGGATTCGCTCTCACCATAACAAGCCAATATAGAAGTCTGCCTTGATCGGTGTGGCTTCAAACTATAAAAGAAGACAAAAAGAAGACAAAAAGGAGTTGTAAAAGAATGGTAGAACATTACTATGCAGGCAGGACCCCATTAAATGGTGTTCGGCTCGAGCTGTTCTCTGAGGACGATCTCAGAGCGATTCACTATGCAACAGTCCGTGTATTCCTTGATCCTGGTATCCAGGTGTCCGATCAAGAAGCAAGGGACATCTTCAGGGATGCTGGCTGTGAAGTAGATGATAAAACTATGGTCGTAAAGATCCCTGAATTCGTTCTCAACAGGGCACTGAGGGATGCACCATCAAGGTTCGTACTCTGGGGACGTGATAAGTCGAAGAACGTTGCACAGGAGCACATGGGTAAGGTCAACTGGACCTGCTTTGGTACCGGTGTCAAAATGTGTAACTACGAGTCACATGGTGTCTACAAGACCATTGATTCTGTTGAGACGGATGTTGCAGACACAGCAAAACTCTGTGACTGGGCAGAAAATATCGATTACTATTCCCTCGCAGTATCTGCACGTGACTGGGCAGGAAAGGGTGCACAGGATGTCCACGAGACCCTCACACCGATTATGAACACAACCAAACACGTACACCACATCGACCCTGTTGGGGAGGATGTCGAGTACTATCGCGACATCGTTGAGTCATATTATGGTGGCGATGAGGAAGAAGCTCGTAAGAAACCAATCTTCTCCATGCTTTTGTGTCCAACCAGTCCATTAGAGCTCAGTGTCAATGCATGTCAGGTAATCATCAAGGGTGCACGATTTAATATGCCTGTAAATGTCCTGAGTATGGCAATGGCCGGCGGTTCATCACCTGTATTCCGTGCAGGCACATTGGTTACACACAATGCTGAGGTCCTTGCAGGCATTGTACTTTCAGAACTGACAGTACCAGGTGCACCAGTATGGTATGGTAGCTCAACCACCACTTTCGATCTGAGGAGAGGTACAGCACCTGTGGGAGCACCAGAACTGGGTCTCATCAGTGCAGCTGCCGGTAAGCTAGCACAGTATTATGGTCTACCTTCTTACGTGGCTGGTACCTAGGCTGATTCCAAGGTCCCTGATGGGCAGGCTGGTCACGAGAAGACGATGTCTACCCTACCGCAGGCATTCGCTGGCTGTAATACTATCTATGGTGCAGGGATGCTTGAGCTTGGTATGACCTTTTCTCTGGAACAGTTGATGTTCGATAATGACATAATCGCAATGACCAAATCCGCAATGCGTGGAATTCCAGTAAGCGATTTGGAACTGGCTGTCGAGTCCATCCAGGAGGTCGGCATCGGTAACAATTTCCTTGCTCACAAGCAGACCAGGGATTACATCGGCAGGGTGTCCAATCCAATGCTCATAGATCGAGAGATGTTCGGTGACTGGGAGAATGCAGGTTCCAAGGACATGGCAACCGTCGCACACGAGAAGGTCGTTGATGTGATGAAGAACCACGTGGTCGAAGCGATTGATGCAGATCTACTCAAGGACATGAAGGCTGTTGTGGACCAGGCAGATGCAGACTTCAGGAAAACTTTGTAAACCAATAAGGAGATTATATAAATGGTTACACAAGATGAACTAAATGAGAAAGGTAGTGTTGCTGTACAACAATATGACAACGATGCAGTTGTCGCAGCATCACAGGAAGCGATCGATTCAGGTATTGACTTGGTGTCCTTTATTCAGGACGGTCTCACTATTGGAATGAACATAATCGGTGATCAGTTCGATCAGGGGATCCTGTTCTTACCACACGTCATTGCCGCATCAGAGGCAATGAGTGCAGGCGTCGATCTTCTGACCCCTGAACTCGAGAAGGCACATCAATCTGTCAAATCAAAAGGTACTATTGCAATCGGTACTATTGAAGGAGATATCCACACCATCGGTAAGGATATTCTTGCAACGATGCTCAGGATCGCTGGTTTCAAGGTCGTCGATCTTGGACGAGATGTGCCAATTGCCGACTATGTTGAAGCGGCAAAGACTGCTGATATTGTAGCTTCATCAGCCCTGATGACCACCACAATGGTTTTGCAGACACATGTCGAGGAGCAGCTCAAGGAAGCAGGTCTCCGCGACAAGGTGATGACCATGGTCGGTGGCGCACCAACAACCCAGGACTGGGCTGACAAGATCGGTGCAGATCTCTATGGTGAGAATGCTGCTGATGCAATCGTCAAGTGTACCTCTGCATTAGGGTGAATCTATTTGCGTGGGTGCAGTCGTATAGATTGCATCCACCCTTTTGCTATTTTTAATGACCGTTCTGTCTGGTCATCAAAGATGGCACTTACGTATATGACTCCCTTTAATATTTATATATATATGCGCAACTGTATTAATTATAAATACTTGTAAATAATCGGAGGAGGAGTTTATTTTGGATTTGCAAGCTTTAAGACAAAAGGAACATCAAAAGCGAATTAGTAAAGGTTACATGTGGGCGTTGTTATGTGCAATACTCTGGGGTTTATGGTATATCCCGGGTAACTTGGTATGGTACACTGACCCAATGCTTGAAGCATGGGGCGCAATGGCTGCCATAGGTGGCGACAGCATGGCACTTGTCGTGGTTGCGGTCGTGATCACGGCAATGAATGCACTAACCGTCGTTATCGCACTCTTTGTGTGGAACGGTGTGCTCGGCAACATCGGTGAGATATGGAGGACCACAAAGGCATTCAAACCATGTTCAATGTGGTTCCTGTTCGCATCGGTCTTCGGTGGACCAGTGGCTATCCTAGGTTCGTTCATCGCTATGGGATTCGTTGGAGGCGCATTCGCGGCTGTCGCTGCGTTATTGTATCCAGTGATCGGATCATTACTCGCCTACTTCTGGCATGGTGAGAAGATAACCAAGCGTGCTGCAGTAAGTATCATGGTCATCGTGGTTGGTGGCTTCGTCATCTTTGGTGGCGGAGTTCTTACAGAGCTTAAGTCCGGCAGTGTTGGTTGGATCGGTTACATTGGCGGTCTGATGGCAGCAACTGGCTGGGGTATTGAGGGTGCGATCGCAGATAAGGGTCTCGACATTTCCGGAGCTGACACGGGTCTTCACATTAGGTTCCTTGCTGAGTTCGGTATCTGGTGGATCATCGCCCTGCCCCTGTTGACTGTAATGGGATATCCTGTGTTCACCTATGCACTCGCTGCATTTGAACCATTGACGTTTGGAATACTGATGTTTGCAGGTATCACCTTCGGGTTCTGCTATGTGTCCTGGTACAAGTCCTTCCCACTGATCGGTGTAGGACGTGGTCAGGGTATCGCTAACCTGTATGGTCTCTTTGCTGTGATCTCTATTATCCTGTTCTTTGGGCAGGTACCCCAGTGGACCATCCTGCTTGGTGGCGCACTCTGTATCGCAGGTAGTCTCATGATGATGACAGAAGAGAGTCTGGAACTTGAGACATTAAGGTAAACAAAGGAGGTAATAGATATGTCAGATTTACCAAGAAAGGTCAGGTTACTGGAGATCATGCAGGACGGAAAGGAACGCTGGAACTACGAGATAGTCAAGCAGGCTCAGGAAGACTATGGTATGAACAGTGACTTCGGAAGGGATACGCTCAATTTCGAGATCATCGAGCTTGCAGCAATTGCCTTTTTCAAGGAAGTCGATATCAAGGTCGATGAAGACGGTATCTACAAGAAGGATTTCCTACTGCACAAGTACGTCATCACCGATGATGGAAAGGCCAGATTGTCAGATGCATGCATGTATGCTATCTAAGGAGGTGTAAGATATGTCAACTTATGCAGAAGTATTCCAAATTACAGCTGCTGACATTGCTGGCAGTGATGGGCAGTCGTTAATACCTGGTGGAGAGTACATTTGGATTATCGCAGTGCTGGTCATTGGCGCCTTGGCGCTCTGGCAGGCAAGAACATTTGTAAATCAATTCTAAGATAAAAGACGCAAAATATATATAAATATTAATATTGTGTAATGAGTACTGACGATGGGTATTTCCAATACTCATCACACATTTTACGTTTTTCTATAGTTTTACTATGGGATTAAAAGGAGGTTATATCACGGCAAACGAAGACTTATATAAAGAACTATCCGATGCGGTAGTAAGCTGCAAGGAGGACGAAGTCCTGGCAGCTGTAGAGAATGCACGAGGCAAACTGTCTGCACCAGACATCATCGAGAATGGTCTTT
>CAYRGB010000058.1:0-7298 GCA_964423715.1 uncultured Methanosarcinales archaeon
TTGACTCGATATTTATTCTACATTTATGGATTCTGATAAGATAATACATGTGTGTGTGACTATGTGCACCTATTAGTACATATGTACTATTGAGACGCTATGACGCATATTCTTTGTAATTATCAGTTGAAAGATCAATGATGAAAGTCTACTTATACTTTAGTTCCATATCTTCAGAGAAAGGGACACAGAGGCTCCAATATGAGAAGCGACAAGACAAAAAAAGGAAATGAACGAGCACCGAACCGCTCCCTCCTGAAAGCAACAGGAATTACAGATTCAGAGATGGAAAAGCCATTCATAGCTGTGGTAAATTCGTGGACAGAGGTCATACCTGGCCACATACACCTCGATAAACTGGCAGAAGCTGTCAAAGCAGGTATAAGGAATGCAGGAGGCGTTCCTTTCGAGTTCCACACCATCGGGATATGCGATGGAATAGCAATGGGCCACGAAGGTATGCGTTACTCCCTCCCAAGTCGCGAAGTCATTGAGGATTCGATCGAGCTTGTGGTCCAGGGACACCAGCTGGACGGCATGGTCATGGTCTCCGCATGTGACAAGATCGTCCCCGGACACCTTATGGCTGCAGGGGAACTGGACATCCCAACCATTGTCGTGACAGGCGGACCGATGCTTCCAGGTTATGTTGACGATGAGCAACGAGACCTTATATCAGTATTTGAAGGAGTAGGAGCACACAAGACCGGCGACACCTCTGCGGAGAAACTCAATATGCTGGAAAACATGTCCTGTGCAGGTGCAGGCTCATGTGCTGGAATGTTCACAGCTAATACGATGGCATGTATGACAGAGGCTCTTGGATTGAGCCTTCCGGGATGTGCAACTGTGCATGCGGTAGATGCCAGGAAAACACACATTGCAAAAGAATCCGGCGAGCGCATCATGCAACTTGTGAAAGAGGGATTGACTGCGCGCAAGATCGTGACACAGGAGTCCTTTGCTAATGCGGTCATGGTCGACATGGCTATAGGTGGTAGCACCAATACCACACTCCACCTGCCTGCTATCGCACATGCCTTTGGGTTGGAGCTTACCCTCGATATGATCGATGGGCTGAGCAAGATCACACCACACCTGATCGGCCTTCGGCCGGGTGGCGAAAACTTTATGCTCGATTTTGATCGCGCTGGTGGGGTGCCTGCCATCATGCAGAGGCTCGTATCAAAACTGTACCTGAACGAAAACACTGTTACTGGAAAGACCCTTGGCAAGAACATCGAGGAATTTGCGATCATAAATCCCAAACTCAACCAGAGGATCATCAAGACCATAGAAAATCCAATTCATGCAGAAGGCGGGATTGCCGTCCTGAAAGGAAACCTGGCACCAGATGGATCCGTCATCAAACAAGCAGCTGTGGACCCAAATATGTTTGAACACAAAGGGCCTGCCAGACTATATAATAGTGAAGAAGATGCCATGGAAGCCATCATGAACGGGGAGATCAAGCCTGGAGACGTGATGGTGATCAGATACGAAGGACCAAAAGGAGGACCCGGAATGCGAGAAATGCTGTCCCCAACATCAGCTATTGCAGGAATGGGTCTCGCCGATTCTGTCGCGCTTATCACCGATGGCAGGTTCTCTGGAGGTACCCGGGGACCATGTATTGGTCACGTATCGCCCGAAGCCATAGAAGGTGGACCGATCGGACTCGTGGAAGAGGGTGACATTATCGAGATCAATATTCCTGCAAGGACACTTGATCTGCTGGTATCCAATGAGGAATTGCAAAAGCGAGCAGCTACTTTCAAACCATTGGTGAAAGAAGTGAAAGGATACCTCGCACGATACAGGAAAACTGTGAGTTCTGCCAATAAGGGGGCTATTCGAGAGTAATCATAGCAGAATATATGGATGAAATATGCATTTGTGAGTGAATTATACCACGCATATCTCATCACATATATTATTTATTATTGTATATTTATTATTGTACCGTGCACTCATACACCTGCTTCCTATAGCCTGAATACCAAAAGGGGAGATTGAATATCAGAAAGGGGAGATGAGGAGTATTTCGTTGGAACGACCTGGTATCTGTGCGATATGTGGGGGAAGTACGAGATTGTTCATATGCATGATCTGTGGCAGAGAGGTTTGTAGAAAGTGTATGGATCCCTCAGCCAGAATATGTATCCAGTGTGTACATGGCAGAATGTCTAAAAATCAGTGATCACTGTCGGGTCAGATAGGTATCCCCTTCTTCTACAAAAGTGGAAATTATACCGGCCTCTTCCATCTGCCTGACCTTCTGACCTACTTTATCCATATCGTACCTCATGGAAAGCAGGCTCTTGAGGATATCCAATTTTAGCTCAACACCATGAGGCAGATACATGAAGATAGTCCCTTCAAGAAGATCCGATCCTGAGTCCGAATCTTGATCCTCGGCAGCAGGAGAATCTGTTGTTGCTGATTTCTCGGCAGACCGGGATGTGAGTTCCCCAGCAAGTTGAAGAGAAGGTATGGCAACATCGGGTGGTCGAGGCGTAGGTTCCTCAGAATGCTCCATATCGGACATGGCAATCTCGGGTGACTGAGGCAGGAGCTCCTCAGAATGCTCCATATCGGGTATGGTAGATTCGGGAAGCTCCGAAGCATGACATTGGACTCCCGTAGAAGGAGCAAGGAACATTTGTTCCATGTCATCCAGGCGCTTATTCATTGCTAGCACTGTCTCACGAAGTTCGCATAATTCGTCATCCAATGGAACTTGCTCAGAACGCGCAGATTCGGATTCCCCCATCTTCAATTCATTTTCAATAAGGTTGCGTACGAACAAGCTTTTATTTGGTATCTCGTCAAGTGTCTCGAACAGTTCATCAGACATACTGATTGTAAGTCGTTTCATCCCGGATCATCTCACACATACATAATCATACATATGTATGAACCCATACATAATAATATTGTTGTGAGCATGATCGTTCATAATAACCGATTCACAGGATGGGAAAGCGATGCTACAATATCAAGATCCGAAGATGCCTCATTTATCATAATATCGGACATTGATGCCAGCGGGAATATGTATGGTGCATTTTCGATGGGGCCATATAATATGAAATCCCCTCCCACCGCCTGCTGAAGACAGGTAGAACCAACATCACAGATCTTATAAACAAGAGGGTCCACCTTTCGCTTGTCCTGAAGCCATCTCCAGGAAGACGGTGCATTATGGATTCCGGACCCCACCGGGCAACCCCATTTTGCCTTGGCAGTTAACGTCATTCGCAGAGCAATACCTGCCCCGTTGCCCATTGGCGTGATGCTCGGATCGATCAACATATTTTTGATATCACATTGTCTGGCAATATCGATAAGCCCCTCGTCAAGTACTTTCCCGCCATTTTCAAGCAGTTCCATCCTTCCATTTAGCGAAGAATCCATGGCATTGAAGGCAAGTAATATTGAACTGTCAACATCCGAAGTCCTTAGTATCTCGCGTTCATCCTCCTTAATACTCATGTTGATAGAATTATAGATCACCTTATCCGCAAGACCGATGTCACTAACATATTCTGTTGCACGCATTCTCACTTGGGGGTCAGGAGAATCGATTATTATTGGAGAGTCTGATATTGACGATATAAAATCAATATATTTGAATATACATTTGGAAGTATTTCCGAAAATATGTATAATTGAAGGGTTACCAGTTTCATCTGCACCGGAATCCTGAACATGTACCAGATCCTCTGCAGCCAACCTATCAAATATCCCTGCATTTGCATCATCTACGATGCTGTGTCCTTCATAGAAGATCGTACCCGCAAGCACAGTAGGAAGTTCGCCTGGTTGGCCACCTATCTTCACACCTGCAATGTTAACTATTTCCTGTTCTTTTTGAAATCTGAACATAATAAAACCTCATGATCATACAACGTATATGCGCTCAAAAAACCAGAATACACTCATGTTGTATCGACATCACACACTATCCCCAACGTTGTATCGATCATCAGACCGTCTGAAACGATGATATCACCAGATGTCACATGGTCAAATGAACGTCTTTTTCTGGAACTCTTGATAACCACAGGTGACTCATTAAAGACATCCCCTTTGGACCTATATACGTCCACAATCTCCCGGATCTTTGTCATGTCCGTCAGTCCGATCCTCTCGATGACCTCGACCTGTTCCTGGAATCGGGCGATCAGATCCCTGCCAAGATTCTCAATGAACGGAATGGCTCCGTTAGAACCAATGATCCTGCCCTGATGATCGATCCCATTACTGTGGAGCGCCACTAAAGTATGACCTGCCAGATGACCTCTTGATTCTGAACCACAGACAAGGACGTACCTTATGTTCGAATTTGAGATAACATTAAGGATAATCTTCTCAGCACCAAGGTTCTCAGTTTTGCAACTACCCCATATCGCGGCCTCATCATACGGTTCCAGGCTGCTTGCCAGAGTCACCACCGCAATATGGGAATCCGAACGCCCAGCATAACAATCTCCTTTCGCAACAGGCCATTTTGGTGCCACCGTTTCCATAATATCCCTCATTTAATCATCTTTGTACTTAATGCTGGCCAGTGCACTGGCCAGCATGATCGCTCGCATATAATTCCCACTAACGCGTGAGGTATCTACAAAAACACGTTCATTCATCAGGACAGGTGCGCCTATGCCAACCCCCCCTCCCAGGAACACAAGGGTTCGGAAGATAAGATTACCAGATATGCCATCAGGTGCAATGATCAGGTCCGATTCCCGGATAGCATTCTCTATCAGGATCGTATAATGGTACGCATCCACACCCAGGTCCCTGGCACGCTTGGTCACAATATCCGCATCCTTCAGGGTCCTGTCCACCTTCTCATCCCGTCCAAGATCCTCCCTCCTTCCGCCGGACAGGATCCCAACAGTAGGTTCGATGCCGAACTTGCGGATACATTCAGCACCAAGCTTGATCAACTCGACCTTATCGTCAAGGTCATTACCCTCATCGATCCCGATCGGTGCAAGGAAGAAAGGATGTCCCTGTTCAGACAAGAGGAACGCCATACGATGCAGTCGTTTTATACCGAGAACAGACTTTAAATGAGATAATGTGACTGATGCTTTTGCATTTCCGCGCACCGCAGCATCAACATCCCCGGCTGCAAGAAGGTCACCTAGCACAATCTCAGGATCATGCGTATCCACGATGTTAAGAGAGGTCCCGAACCGATCGATCGTATCCTTGTCACCGACAAGAATGACCTCGGCATAGCCTGCCGAATGTGCATCCTCGGCACTATGCAGCACCTCTCTCGTAGGGTCACGTACACCAAGAGCGACCCTTGCCCTGTTGGAGAGTGCTTTATGTTCAATAATATTCAGCAAATCTGACATAGTACTGGAACGCATTGAACCCACCTGTATTATAGGATGAACAGAAGAAACACAAACATTATATTACTTTTCCCTCCTATGTAGGTACGATCACAATGGCATCACTCGAATGGGTTGAAAAATACAGACCAAACACACTCTCGGATATCGTTGGCAATAAGAGAGCAGTGGAATCCCTGGAAAAATGGGCTGAAGAATGGCAAAACGGTATACCTGAAAAGAGGGGGATCATACTGCATGGGCAGGCTGGTATTGGGAAAACCTCCGCCGCACATGCCCTTGCCAGTGATCTGGGGTGGGAGACCATTGAGATGAATGCAAGTGACCAGAGAACAGCATCGATCATCGAGAAGATCGCTGGTTCTGCTTCACAAATGAGCTCATTGACCGGAACCAGTGCCAAACGGCTGATCATCCTCGATGAGGCCGATAACATGCACGGCAATGCGGATCGTGGCGGGAAACGTGCCGTAGGCAATGTTATCAAGAATACTGACCAGCCCATACTACTCATTGCAAACGACCTGTATGGCATGACCACATCGATACGATCGCTTTGTGATGTGGTCAAATTCAATATAATACAGAGTCGCTCCATGATCCCGGCACTGAAAAACATCTGTGTCGAGGAGGGAGTAATGTGTGGTGGAGGTGTAATAGAGAATATCGCTGAAAATTCAGGGGGTGATCTGAGGAGTGCTGTGAAGGACCTGCAGGCTGCTGCGATAGGCAGGAGTGAGATCAATGTAGAGGATATCGCTACATCTGAGCGGGATACGAAGGAATCCATCTTCAAGGTGCTCGCAAAGATCTTCAAGAACACCGATCCGGTCGCAGCCCTTCATGCAACATACGGTCTTGACGAGACCCCGGAGGACCTGATCCACTGGATCGATGAGAACCTCCCGATCCAGTATAAGGAAGAGAGTGGTATTGGTGGTGACATCATCCAGGGGTACAGGAATCTCTCACGGGCGGATATCTATCTCGGACGCGTGAAGAAACGACAGAACTACAGATTATGGAGATATGCAGGCATTCTAATGACATGTGGCACCGTGACCGCGAAGTCCCACATCCATCGCAGCTTTGTCAAGTATCAGCCCCCCTCTATCTGGAGAAAGATGGGGCAACTTCGTGCAAAACGGAACATGAGGGATAATGTTGCCTCAAAGATAGGGCAACACTGTCATGAGCCCATACAGCAAGCACGTATCGATCTTATACGGATGTATGGAATGATGCTAAAGGACGAAGACTATGCGGTTGACGTTACAACAAACCTGAAACTGGACGTAGATGAGATCGTATTCCTCACCGGAGGCAAGAAGGTCACAAAGAAGATACAGAAGATCTACGACAGCGCATGCTCACAGATGGAGGAAACTGCATATTCTGGCATCGATGTGTTCTTTAAAACTGGTAAAAATGACAAGGAGCAAAAGCAGACAGGACTTGACCAGATACCTGACAATGACCCCTCGGAGACACTGATCGATAAGACCCGTGATACGGGCACATCCACAAGACAGAGAAAGAAACCGCAGAAAACATTATTTGATTTCTGATCAATATCTGTTTTAATCAGAAAAGGTGGTGGCGCTGAGCGGGGGTATTATAAAAGAATATAGCTCTCTCAGCAAGGTATTATTGTATTTGGACATATACATATATACATATATCTAATTTGGCACATAATAATCCCCATTATTCGATGGGATTTATTCCATAACCGATCGACATGGCCAAGTTCATAAAGACGCTGGCCAAGGGTGTTGCCAGATGATTCACAGGACCGCAACGATCAATATCGATACAGATCGCTAGATCTGATAATTCCGGGGCCACAGCCAGCCACACCTAATATTGAGCGTATTGATATGTTTTTGAGTTGAGATATAACCATTTAGAACTACCTCCTTT
>CAYRGB010000059.1:0-7198 GCA_964423715.1 uncultured Methanosarcinales archaeon
ACACAGGGATCATGATCGTGTTCATCCTGCCCCAGATCACCCATGACCAGGAACTCACGGCCCTGACCCCCCTCATCAAGGACATGAAGGATTCCGGGTTCGCTGTGGCCTGTTCCAGTTTCGGAACAGTGCAACTTGCCTCTGAGCTCAAACTTTCATTTACAGCACAGAAAGAACTGACCACGTTCAACTCAGTGGCTGCCTGTGTCCTCTACCGGGCAGGTGCCCACCGGGTGACACTCTCCAGCGAGCTGAACCTGGATGAGATCACGGACATCTGTGATACATTGAAGGACAGCAAGAGGAGAGGACAGGTCGAGATCGTGATCCATGGGCGTGAACTGTTGCTTGTGACCGAACATGATCTCATCGGATCCCTGGTCGATGAGGGACTCGTGAACCGGGATAGCGATGTGAACCTCGTTGATAACAAAGAACGCAAGTATCCTGTCAAATGCTGGGGTCAGCGTACCCTCATCTACGATTCAAAGGTGCTGAATATGCTGGACCATATCGAGCGTCTGAAGGAATGCGGGGTGGACGTGCTGCGGTTGGACCTGTCCCTGTACAGCAAAAATGAGGTTAGGAAGATCACGCGGGCATACAAAAAAGCGCTTGTTGGAAAGGATGTTCGGCTGCGGGACATCAGGGATGAGACGTATTGTGAAGGGCATTATTTCAAAGGTGTTGGATGATCTAGTATCGGTACGCTGACGCAGCGAAGGTCATCAGGGGTCCTGGCCAGGGTATGACAGCCTTCCGGCTCAGGAACAGATACCAGATAAATCCCACCCCATATATATTAGAATTTTTCGATATAATATACAGGGCTCCATAAGGACAAATGGACATGGTCCTGTATATCTTTTCCAGCCATCTTGCAATTATTATCCCTATACGGCATTATTTGTATTATATTATCCGTTTTGAGATAATATAATACAAATAACGGAAAGATATATAACTTGCCTCCACAACTTCGAACCATGCACAAATACACCCTGTGCAGTCAATACGATCGCTTTCCCTTCGACACTTCGTTCATTGATATCTTCGATCGAGCGTGCCATGGATACTCACCCCAACGTATTTAATTATAGATATGTTCCTCTCCGTCAGAGAAAAGAGACCTAACAGCTCTCACTGCGTCTGGCGTCCCGATCAACACGACCACATCACCTGCCAGCAATAGCACACCTCCAGCTGGGTTGGGCAATGTCTCTGAATCTCGACGTATGGCCAGCACTGTCACCCCATGTGCATTCCTTAGGTCAAGTTCCGCCAGTGTTTTGTCTACCACAGGTGAATATAGCAACACCCTGAAAGAGCTGATGTCCTCATTAAGAAGATCGACCTGCATCCCTTCAACATCCACAGGCTCATGAGACAGGGTCCTGAACATCTCATATCCGTCAGTACGGATCTCTGCGGTGAACCTCTCGATCTGCTCTTCGGGCACAAAGTAACGTCTCATGAGCCGTACGAAGATCTCTATGCTTGTCTCGAACTCCTCGGGAATTACTTCATCCGCACCCATATTATATAGCGGTTCCATTTCCTGCAGATACCGCGTCCGTGTGATGATATGAATATGAGGATTGAGCTGGCGGGTAGCCCATGTGATCCTTCGTGTTGCTACCGGATCAGATATCCCAATGACCATGACACGGGCATTGTCTATATCCGCATGTTCGAGCACCGCTTCCTGCGTAGCATCCCCATAATAGATCTTCTCTCCCTTTGATCGTCCCTTCCTGACTAT
Source organism: uncultured Methanosarcinales archaeon (assembly GCA_964423715.1). GTDB lineage: Archaea > Halobacteriota > Methanosarcinia > Methanosarcinales > Methanosarcinaceae > JAIOTO01. The sequence goes on from CAYRGB010000059.1 coordinate 1,763, forward strand.
CTCCGGGTTCGTATCGAGAATGATATATGGGATGCCTGCAGTAGCGGCGGCCTTCGCCAAAGTCCTTCCGTTGAAACCAAAACCAACGATGATCAGGTGATCCTCAAGATAATGTTTCTGGTCAGTGACCTTCTCGATCGGATATGGATGAAGCCCACATTTGAATTGCTGAGGGATAGGAAGACGTAGTACCAGATCTGCCACCTTTGGTGCTGATGAGATAACAAACGGTGTTGAAGCCATGGAAAGGATCGATACGGTAAGGAAAAGCTGATACATATTATTGCTGAGCAGGCCATAGTCCACTCCGAATCTGGAGAGGACGAACGAGAACTCTCCTACCTGAGCAAGAGAGAGTCCTACAAGAACACTGGTACGTAGAGGATATCCAAGTATATAGGGTACAAGACCGGATATCATTGATTTTATCAGCAGGACACCAAAAGCAATGGATATAAAGAGCACCGGTTGCTGGAGAAAGTATCCGACGTCCAGTAACATACCTATGGACACGAAGAAGAAACTCATGAAGATATCCCTGAAAGGTACTATGTTACCCAGTGCCTGGTGACTGTACTCGGATTCAGAGATAATCAGACCCGCGAGGAATGCCCCTAATGCAAGGGACAGGCCCATAGTGTAGGTCAACCAGGCAACGGACAGGCAGATCACAATAATGCTCAGCAGGAACATCTCCTGATTGCGGGTCTTTGTCACCTGATACAGGAGATGCGGAACTATCCATTTGGCACTGATCAGTACAAGAAGGATGCCACCTACCCCTTTAGCAACGATGCCGAGCACAGAAATATCGGTACTGCCATTCACACCGGCCAGTACGGGAGTAACCAATATCATTGGCACCACAATGACGTCCTGGAACAGGAGTATAGACAATATGGTCCTCCCATGCGGCGAATGGATCGATGCCCGTTTCTGGAGGATTTTCAGTACAATAGCAGTACTGCTCAGGGATATAAGGAAACCCATAAAAATAGACACATTGACCCCATACCCTGCCCGTGTCGCCAGGAAAAGGGTCACCAGTATGGTGAGCAATACCTGAAGGGATCCGCCCAGAAGGACAGCTATTCTCATCTGCCAGAGGTCTTTTAAGGACATCTCGGCCCCGATGGCAAAGAGCAGTAGGACGATGCCGATCTCTGCGAGGAGTTCGACCTCATGTATTGCACTGATCAGTCCGAACCCGTGTGGGCCAACAAGCACCCCTGTTAACAGGAATCCCATGATGATGGGTAAGCGAGCCTTGTGGCAGATATAGATGATGACGATCGATAGACCGAATATGATCGTGATATCATTCAATATCAGAGTGTCCATGGGATGAAAGCTCCTTTGATAGTACTGACCTGAAGGAAACTGACATACAGGTCATATAATATATTACATTTCATAATATATTATAACCAATACTACTTAAAAACTAACGATGATCGCCCAGATCAATGGCATCCCAAAAAAGCAAAAAATTACAGCAAGGGGGATGGGTCATACATTTCCAATACAACGTTGAGATATCTTTTGTACTTGATGTACGATCACGTTCCTTCCACACCAAGGATACCAGCAAGTTCAAGTCCCTCGCTGCCGATATCGGATAGCTGGTCGAATATCTCGGTATTTGTCACATATTTCTCGGTCCTTGTCCCGTCCTCTTCCTCCATCTTGATCGTGATTTCGCCCTTCGCGTACCCACGTTCGCCGCATTCCTGAATGATGTCAGCATACTGTTCAGCGATCAATTTCAGGCAGTCAAACACCTCAGTACTCTTGATAGCGTTCTTGCCATCGAACTGGATCATCCTAAGTTTCTGGGATGCTATATGGTCCTGCATATATGATATCAGTGTATTCACCAGAGAAACGATCTCGTCGATCTTGATCGATTTCAAAAGGGTAGAATCTGCTGTGATATCCCTGTCATTATAGTATACCCTGCATACATCATCATCCATGATTATCCTGAACCGATAGACAGCCCTTCTACTCTCGAACACTGCCTCAACATGTGAATGACCATCATAATCGAATGAGACCAGGATGAGGTCGGATACGTCCTCCATCTTCACCTTATCCTCTTTATGGATCAGACCTGAACGGGTCCAGGTAGGAAGGAACAGATTTCCAGATACCTCTCGGACCGTCAGCATATCCTTATCGAAGGTCAGTTCCGACTGATATTCCATGGTAGCCAAAGATGCTGTCAATACCCCTTGCAGTTTACCGTTCTCCGGCCGGGCAGAATATTTTTTATCGGCCCCATATACGCCCCCTTCGAACAGCGGATCGAGTGTGGTCAAGACCTGCTCCACCACATCAGCCAAATCCCTCTCGATCTCATCCCTGCTTTTTCCGATCTCGGAATTGATGTGTTTTGCTCCACTGGAAGCATTCGTATTGCACATATCCAGCATGGCATTCCTGTAATCAAGAACTTCCTGTACACTGGTATCCTTTGTAATGCGCTCGATATAGTTCACCATATCCTTATGAGTGCGTTCCAGTTCATTGAGCCCACTTTTAAGAGAACTGGTCAGTTTCTGCCACTCATCGTTCTTCTCTATTGTAGAGTTCTCTATTGGAAGGATCTCTCTGGATGCCTTGACGAAAGTTTGTAGATCGTCAACGATATCCCTCTGGAAAGGTAATTCAGTAGAATCCTGGAATATATACTTCATTTGATCCCCATCTTTCTCAATTCATCATATTATAATCAATGAGAGTACAAACATTATATAAGTTGCGACATCATCGTAAATGTGTTGATATCTGCATTACAGCAGGACATCTCTCACATGCTCCAATATGCAGTTCAGGTACCTTGCAGCTCCATTCTTCAGGTCCATCGGGTGAAGGGTCTCATCCGCAAATACCTGCTCCAATTCCTGATAATCCTTACAGGAAAGATTGCCTCCAAATTTTTCCGGTCGCTCGAACACAACGTCTCTGTAACGTGGGAATATATGATATTTGAACAACTCCATCACGGGATTGTTCTCGACAACTCCAGCAGGACAGAAAGCCTTTTTTAGCTTTTTCTTGATAGCACTTGCATCATCATCCACAGAAATGTAGTTCTCCCTTGAAGAGGACATCTTCTCCCCATCCAATCCGAGCAGGATCGGGGTGTGGATACAGAGAGGAGCCTTGTAACCGAAACCAGGCAGGCCTTCCCTGGCGAGCATGTGGATCTTTCTCTGGTCAATTCCACCCACAGCCACATCAACACCAAGCATGGCGATGTCAACTGCCTGCATGATCGGGTAGACCATCTGCGATACCTTGGGATCCTCCATCTTCCGCCCAACCTCATCCATACTCCTCTTTGCTCTCTTCAAGGAAACGGATTGTGTGAGTTGGAGGACATTGAGCATATACCCGGGATCTAGCTGGAAATCCGAACCATATACGAACTTCGTCTCCTCAGCATCCAGACCCAATGCAATGAAGCATCTCTTATTGTAGTCAGCCACCTTGCGGACCTCTTCAAGAGTCCCTTTCTGGTTCAAATATGCATGGAGATCGGCCAGTAGTACCGTGATCTCGAACCCAGCCTTCTGGAGATCCAGCAGTTTGTTCACTGTGAGCACATGCCCCAGATGGATCTTTCCACTGGGTTCATAACCGGCATATGCAGAAGGGGTCTTCCCTGACTCAAGTAACTCCATCAGCTGTTTTTCAGTCACGATCTCCTGCACATTTCTCTTTATAAGATCAATTTTTTCCATGTCTTCACCGCTTCTGTGATCATCTTCTGTTTGCTTCTCTAAATAGCTCAAAAGATATAAACGTTCATTGTATTGATCAATCCGTTTGCATTACCGTCAGTATCGACTCCATTCATTCAATCCTGCATTGCATGTTCTTTCAGGAAGGCCTTCCCTTCATCCGTATTGAACATGGGAAGTTCCCAATCCTGCACCACTCGTCTTCGTGTGGCAGATGTCTTCTCATTCAACAACGGATTAAAGCCATCTATCTGGTACTCGTCCCTGTACACAGCTATTCCGCGGCGCTGCCACGCAGGGACCCTGGCAAGATTGATCCCTCTTTCAAATAGCAGTTCATGGATATCACTTGCGTTCTTGCCCTTCAGAACTGAAGCCGCATCCTGCTTACTCAAGCCCTCGCTACGCAGCGTGTAATATCCGTATGAACTGATACAGTTCCTCCATGCTTCGCGCTGGCGCCAGATCATGTACTTACGGACATGTTCATGATCAATGGGTATGATCCTCGAGTCAAAGGATATGGGCTCATCCAGTCCCATTATGAGGGTAAAAGCACTACTCAAAAAACTCGGGACGATGGAATCAAGTTTCTCAACACGCCGATCGAACGTGGGGGCAAGGAAAAGGAAATTTACCTCGTCTGAGAACGTATAGGCAAAGGTAGAATCCATGCCGCCTTTTTTGAAGAATAGTTCGACCGCTTCTACCATCGCAGATGCAAAACCCCTGTCATAGGGTTTCTCGCAGCCCATCCGCCCGAGGATGTGCTTGAAGCTCCTTCCGTCAATACGTATGATCACAGGCGGCGCACAGCGCAGACCCGCATATATCTCTCGCTCCTTCATAACAACGAATGATCACTCTTCCTTTTTCTCAGGCTTTTTGAACCTGCTCACGACATCCCTGATGAGCACGATATCTCCGGTGGTTATAACCCACCTGTACGGGATGATCACTCCCCTGCCAGGAACATCGAACAACTTGCGGTTGATGTCCGATACAGCGATCCCGCTGACATCGCCTTCGTTCACATCTACCACGAGATCCGCTACCTGCCCTACATAAATACCAGTATTCGTGTATACATTCAATCCAAACAGTGAGGTTATATCTGCGCGCATGGGTACTCCTGTAATATTTGCTTGATATGATAGAGTATGCTGATTCTATATATACAATACGTCACTTTAAACAATATATAACTTATCGTATCCAACCATGACCCACCTGGATCTGACGGTTATATTTAGTTCCTGGACGACATGATAGGGCATGCGAGGATACAATGCGAGAATATATAATATTCTAATAAATTTAATGTCATATTATGTAATGTGATATAATATTTTAATATAATTAAGCTACAATGGTCCTTACAATGGTCCTGCACCATTACCAAGACCCTGAGGACAATAGAACATGCTCACAAGCACATACATCCATATACCGGGTATCGGGAAGACAGTCGAACACAGGATATGGGGCAGTGGCACCAAGACATGGAACGATTTCGTCAATGACCCTGATCCGATCCCCATCTCCCAGTCAAAGAAAGAGACGATAGCAGCAGGTATTGTCCTATCAGAAGAAAAACTGCGTGCAGGGGATTCTTCCTTCTTTGCTCGTGCCCTGCCCTCCTCGGAGCACTGGCGGGCATTCCGGAGCTTTGCAGACTCAGTGGCCA
>CAYRGB010000060.1:0-6743 GCA_964423715.1 uncultured Methanosarcinales archaeon
CGGTCCGCCTGGTGCTGGAAAGGGCACACAGGCAAAGGAACTGTCAAAGTACTACAATATCCCACACATCTCCACAGGTGATATTCTGCGTGCGAATGTACTGGATGGTACCGAGCTCGGGATTACGGCAAAGGAATATATGGACAAAGGTGAACTGGTCCCTGATGAAGTTCTCATTGGAATAATCAGGAATCGTCTCGCAGAACCTGATTGCGAGAGTGGTTATCTTCTGGATGGGTACCCGCGAACGATCCCACAGGCAGATGCGCTGTCCGATATTCTTGCAGACATCAACAAACCATTGCAGGTTGTCCTGAACATTGATGTTCCGGACGAAGAGCTGGTAATCCGTCTAAGTGGCAGGTATATGTGCAAGTGTGGGGAAAGTTACCATGTAACGTTCAATCCGCCAGAAAAAGCTGGCATCTGTGATGCATGTGGTAAAGAACTGTACCAGCGTGATGACGACAAGGAAGATGTGATCCGGCAAAGGCTGGTATCATACCATAATAAGACGCAGCCACTGATCAAGTATTATGAGGACTGTGATCTCCTGGTGACCATTGCTGGTGCCGGCGATATCAGTGAAGTCTTTGATTCAATAATCCGCGTACTGGACCAGTACAATTGAACATAAGAATAATCAGGGGTGGTCATTGTGGAAGAAAAGATCAAGAAAACAGTAGAAAAGTTTTTACTCGCCGTGGGAATATCCCTGATGATCGGCATCGTTGTGTTTGGTCAGGAAGGCAGGAATTCCATCGGTTCCATCATGAGTGTTGTGATGGATCCGCTTAGTGCCATGGTGGGTGCGGATAATTTTCATATCATGCTGTTCATAATGGCAGCGATCACTGCGCTGTATGCATCCCTGATACAGAAATATACCATTGATTGGGAGCTGATGCGAAGTACTCAGGCGCGCATGAAGGTATTCCAGAAGGAGTTCCGTGAGGCACAGCTCTCACAGAATACTTTTAAGGTCAAAAAGATGGAAGAAGAACGGACCGCTATGATGGGGGACCAGATGGAGATGTCCAAGCAGCAGTTCAAGCCCATGGCCTACATAAGTATTGTTTCCCTTCCTCTGTTCATGTGGGCGTACCATTTTATCAGTTCTCATCCAGCACCTACTCTTTTTTTCCCATTCTGGGGCGAGGTAGTAATGACGGATATGTTCCTGGGACCATTACAGTACTGGATATTCTGGTATTTTATTTCATCAATGGCAATAAGTCAGGTGGTACGCAAGGCGCTGAATATCGGTGGCATGTAAATGCTTGTAACTATCAGTGGCCTTCCCGGTAGTGGGACGACCACTGTGTCAAGACTTCTGGTAGAGCACTATGGTATTGATATGATCTCTGCCGGTGATGTGTTCCGTGGTCTTGCAAAGGAACACGGTATGACACTGGCTGAATTTGGCAGGCTTGCGGAATCTGATACGTCCATCGATACAATGATCGATCAGCGACAGCGTGAAATGGCATGCACACTTAATAATACGATCCTTGAGGGACGGCTTGCCGGTCACATGGTGCAGGGTGCACTCACTGTCTGGCTCAAGGCCCCCCCGGAAGTAAGGGTGGGACGTATTGTTGAGAGGGAAGGCTCATCATTTGATATGAGGTATCAGGAGACCATGGAACGCGAGGTATCGGAAGCGCTACGCTATAAAGAGATCCATGGTATCGATATCGATGATCTTTCTATCTATAACATCATAATCGATTCAAGCAGGTGGGATCAGTTCCAGATCACCAGTATCCTAAAAGTTGCCATCGACAATGTTGGTGGTTTTGCATAAGTGTTCCGCAGTTTTATGTATAATGGTTTTATCTATCATGACTAACAATGATCATCTGATGTCCGGGGCATCCGAGGAACATATAACGATCTCGGAAACAAAGACTGATTCTATGTATGGCTGCCCTCCTCACAAACGTACGATCGAGGATTACATCAATATGGGTGTTATAAATCTGGATAAGCCTGCGGGTCCTACAAGCCATGAGGTAACAGCATGGGTCAGGGATATCCTTGGTCTTGCAAAGGCGGGCCATTCCGGTTCTCTGGATCCGAAGGTCACAGGTGTCCAGCCTATCATGCTGGGAAAGGCCACAAAAGTGGTATCAGCCCTTCGCCTGTCAGGCAAGGAGTATATATGCTTGATGCGTCTGCATGATGAAGTGCCTGAGCGGCAGGTCATCCGGATCTGCAAGGAATTCACAGGTCCTATCTACCAGCTTCCACCGATCAAATCTGCGGTAAAGCGTGCTCTGCGTGTGCGCACTATCTATTACTTGGATGTGCTTGAGGTCAATGGCAAATCCGTTCTCATGAGAATTGGATGTGAAGCAGGAACCTATATCCGCAAGCTCTGTCATGATATCGGCGAGGTATTGGGTTGTGGTGGTCACATGCAGCAGCTTCGCAGGACAGGTACCGGTCCGTTCAATGAGGACACGGTCGTGACACTCCATGACCTGAAGGATGCATATCTGTTCTGGAAAGAGGGTGGTAGCGAGGCCGAGCTAAGGAGAGTGATCCGCCCGATGGAAGAGGGACTATCACATCTCCCAAGGATCGTGATCCGTGACTCTGCTGTGGATGCCATATGTCATGGGGCATCTCTTGCAGTACCTGGTATTGCGAGTCTGGATACTGGGATCGCCAAAGATGACCTCGTCTGTCTATTCTCTCTTAAAGGAGAAGCAGTAGCCCTGTGCAGGGTCACTATGAGCACGGACGAAGTACGCGATGCGACCAGCGGGATCGCAGCCATCACCGAAAGAGTAATAATGGATGCTGATATTTATCCTAGAGGATGGAAGGCAAGACCGTCGCACGATGGTTAATTATAACATATGCCGAGGTAGTCTAGCGGTAGGGCGCAAGCCTGGAAAGCTTGTGGGGCATAGTCCCCTCGGGAGTTCGAATCTCCCCCTCGGCGCTTCTTTTGATTTGTTAATCATTCCCCAAGTGCTTTAAGGACCACATTACCAAAATCAGTTGCTTCTATAGGTCCTCTGGATGTGATCACGTTGCCTGAGGATATTACACCCCTATCCTCATATATGGCTCCATTGTCCTTGAGGGTCCGAATACATTCAGCATCCTTAAATACCGTACACTTCTTGCCTTTAAGTATACCTGCTTTTGCCAGCACTACCGGTGAGATGCAGATAGCTGCTACTACCTTGTCCTGCTGATATGCTTTCATAACTAACGATCGTAGATCTTCATTGTCCCACAGGTATGTCTTGGACCCGCCTCCCCCGGAAATGACGATAGCATCATATTCTTCACTATACGCGTCAGCTATGCATATGTCAGGTCTGACACTGCCACCGAGCATTCCGGTAGCTGTGCCCAGACTGTTGCTGGCAACCGTTACTTTCACACCCATGCCCTCGAACACATTCTTTGGATCGAAGAACTCTTCATCCCTGAAGTTATTCTGAGCTATAACCATCAGTATCTTCTTGTTCATAGTTTCACCTTTTTATGTCAGGGTATACTGTTTTGGATATTAATGGGCCATCCCACACATTTCCATATTTTATTATTGTCCCCGTTGATATCTGTCAGTTTTATCTTATTTAGCAATGACGCGTGTTATTAGGTACATCATCCAGATATGAAATGTGGGTAGATAGATGATGTTCCCTTTCTACGTCATGTAAAAATTATTGCAACAACATTTTGAATTATTGTTTCAAATAGTGTTATATATGAGAATAACTATACTCAGCGAAGTTACTTCGGGGTTATATAATTATGAAACCGGAGAAGCTGTGTCAAGACAGTATCATATTTGCTGTTTTGAGGCTACGGGATGCATCTGACATCCTTAAGGAGAAATATTATGGCAGACGAAGAAATAAGACATCTTGTTCGTATTATGAACACTGACCTGCAGGGAAACCAGCCGGTACAGTATGCATTGACAGGTATTCGCGGTATCGGAAGGAGGACTGCAAGGATTATCACCGACAACACTGGTGTCGATCCAATGAAAATAATCGGTTATCTTCCCGATGAGGACGTTTCGAAACTTGATTCCGCAATACGTATATTTGAGGAAAACTTCCCTACATGGATGCTCAACAGAAGAAATGATCCTGCAACAGGTGAGGATAAGCATCTGCTGGGACAGGATATCTACATGACCTTGAGAGAAGATGTAAACGATCTCAAGAAAGTTCGTGCATACCGTGGTATCAGGCACGAAAGGGGTCTCAAGGTCCGTGGTCAGAGAACAAAATCCACCGGTAGGGGTGGCGCCACCATTGGTGTTAGCAAGAATAAATGAGGTGATGTGAATGGCATATCCAGGTAAAAGGCGAAAGAGCTATGATACACCAAACCATCCGTGGCAGGCTGTCAGAATGGCATCCGAGGTCGAATTGGTCAAGAAATACGGTCTTCGTAACAAGAAGGAGTTATGGAAGGCACACAGTATCCTCCGAAAATATCGTGCAGATGCAAGGCACCTACTGGCTGAATCTGCTGAAGCAGAGCTTACAGGTCACTCAAAGACCGAAGCAGATCAGGTCATGGCCAAATTGATCAGATATTCGATACTAAAGCCTGATTCTAATATTGATGACATTCTGGGGATGGCTACGGAATCCATTCTGGAGCGCCGACTTCAGACGTTGGTACACAGGCTCGGACTCGCCCGTACACCACGTCAGGCCCGACAGTTCATAACCCATGGTCACATAGCCATCGATGGACAAAAGGTAACCATTCCAAGTATGTTGATTTCCTCTGAAAAGGAAATGATGATCGATTATTATTCAACGTCGCCAATTTCAAGTGAATCTCATCCGGAAAGGCCGGCACAGGTTGCATCATCCCTTGTAGAGAAATAACAAGGAGGGGTATAAAACATGGCAAATGGAATATGGGGCATTGCACACATAAAATGCTCATTCAATAACACTATCATCACTGTAACAGATATTACAGGTGCAGAAACAATAGCGAAATCTTCAGGTGGAATGGTGACAAAGGCTGCCAGGGATGAAAGTTCTCCCTACTCCGCAATGCAGATGGCACATCAGCTTGCTGACACTCTTAAGGACAAGGGTATTGAAGGGATCCATATCAGGGTACGTGCACCAGGCGGCAACAAACAGAGGAGTCCGGGTCCGGGCGCACAGGCTGCCATAAGGGCTTTCGCTCGAGCAGGTGTCAGGATCGGCAGGATCGAGGATGTAACACCTGTGCCTCATGACGGGACTCGCCCAAAGGGCGGAAGGCGTGTATAATCCATAGATCGAGGTTCATTACAATGGAAATGGATGTACTGGAGTTATCCGATAGGTCAGCAAAGTTCATTCTATCAAACACAACTGCAGCTTTCGCAAATGGTCTTCGGCGAGCTATGCTCGCTGATGTGCCTACGCTTGCGATCGATGATGTAAATATCTATAACAACACGTCTGTTCTATATGATGAACAACTGGCACTTCGACTTGGCCTGATACCTCTTGTGACTAGTTTTGACGATTTTGTACCGCAGGATGAATGTACATGTGAGGACGGTTGTCCGGCATGTACCGTTTCCCTCACATTGAGTGTCGAGGCAACTGAAGATGAAGGGCGAATGGTATATTCTGGTGACATAGTATCCTCCGACCCCAAGGTCCAGCCCGCAGAGGTAAAAATTCCCATCATTGATCTTAAGATCGGTCAGAAGGTCGTTCTTGAAGGCATTGCACATATGGGTTATGGACGAGATCATGCAAAATGGCAGGCTGGTGTGGCATGCGGTTACAAGAACTTGCCTGTCATCACCATTGATGGTTGCGACAGATGTGGTGCTTGTGTGAATGTGTGCCCCCGAAATATTCTGTGTCTTGGGGAAGAGTATGTGGAAGTGTCCGATGAGGATCGTTTGAAGTGTTCTCTTTGTGGACTCTGTCAGGGTGCCTGTGAAATCGATGCGATCTCTGTCACTGAAGACGAGAGTAGCTTTATATTTACAATGGAATCCGATGGATCTTACACTGTCAATGAGTTAATTATAAATGCAGTTAATACCATTAAGAGGAAAGCGTCCTCACTGGATGAGATCCTAAGTACGCTTTAAATAGGAACTATCCTGTCTCCTATTATTTTTCCAAGTGCGGGGGTTGCCCAGCCCGGTCAAAGGCGCTAGGTTGAGGGCCTAGTTTCGTAGGAATTCGTGGGTTCGAATCCCATCCCCCGCACCATTTAGTCGAGATATAGGTAACTTGGTTTTTTTGTACGGACTTATGTAGATAATCCAAAGGTCGAAACGTTTGAAACTCGGGTTGCTAATGGATAAATATCAGTTATTTTGTAAACTCAAAGTTCTATATTTCGAAGTAAAAAATGAGAATAAACGGGAATGAATTCGACTTTCCCAATTTATTCTATTACGTCCATGTACAGATTATTCGATAAGATACGTTACCTTTACTGACATTAAAACTGTTGATTCCCCTGGCATGATCGGAGTGGAACTTTCTTCCTCATCCATTTCCATTATTGCTGCATCGTAGTACATTTGGGAACCCATACTGTCACTTATTGATGATGTCTGCACACCAATTATTTTGACACCCAAGCTCTTAGCAAGTATCTCAGCTTTAGAGGATGAATCTTCGACTGCTTCATCAATAAGTTCTTCACGAAGCTCTTTTTGCATTTCATCAGAAACTGAAAAGGATACGCTACCTATCTGATTAGCTCCAGCCGCTGCAGAT
>CAYRGB010000061.1:0-6673 GCA_964423715.1 uncultured Methanosarcinales archaeon
GGACTCCTCAGCACTGAAACCTAACAGTAATGTGTGATCCCTCTCCTCTGCCATACTCTTAATGAGAGAACGCATCCTCTGACCCTTTTTGGACAGGGATACTCTCATAGCCCTGCGATCCGTACTATCCCGCTGGCGCGTGACATAACCAGTATTCTCCAGCTTCTGAACCGCCCGCGTGGCTGAGGGGCGGCTCAACCCCATATACCTGGCAAGTTCCTCCTGACGCATGCCGTCCCTGTGGTACAGCGCCATCAGGAAACCGAACTGGCCAATGCCAAGGTCATAGTTCTCAAGCTTCCCGGCCATGGCGATCAGGTCATGGCGGTGTATGTGTGCGATCAATCCACTGATGCTATGCGGACTGCCTTCTGGAGAATTATCGTTCATTGGTGGGACAACAGGATTGCAAGCTATATAATGGTTACGTAAGTAACTAAGTTAGTATAAACATTTATGAGGGAGTAGGTCCTTCATCCCCTGATGGCACGAATTGCGATCGGAGGTACTTTTGAATGTTTGCATGATGGGCACAGATCGCTCATCAGGAAAGCCTTCGAACTGGCTAGTGGTGATCTTGTGGACATCGGCCTGACCTCCAATGAGATGGCCGGCAGACGTGACCGTGACATCCCCGACTATGCTACGCGCAAGAATATGCTTGTGTCTTTTATTGAAGATCTGGACATTGATCTAAAAAAATACCGGATACAGCAACTGTATAACCCATATGGTTCCACGTTGACTGACAATTATGATTATATCGTGGTATCCCCGGAGACCCATCCGGTGGCCCTCCGCATCAATGAACTACGGCAAGTGGCAGGATTGAGACCCATGGAGATCGTGCTGTTAAAATTTGTCATGGCCGAGGATGATACTCCCATTTCATCCACCCGGATCGTGCAGGGAGAGATCGACATACATGGACATCTCACGAACGTGCAACGGCATGAACAATAATTTAACATATGCCGGACATATTCGTTTGTCATGGGGCGCGAATTTTCTAAAAAGGACATGGACATCTTCAATAAAATGGCACCTGAAGCAGGCGGGAGCAATATCTCACAAATGGGTCATCCCTATCCCTTCATCCTGCGACCGATATCCCACAAGTTCGCGGAGTCCGCTGCTGATTTTCGGGAGAGGCTTGAACGCCTGACCCCCGACGACCTTAATTATCTGGTGGACCTGGCACTCCAGGACAAGGAGGAGATCCGCTCCCTGGACTCGGAGGATATAGATTCCATCATGGAACTTGTCGCAGAGAAGGTATCCTCAGAGCGGGTAAAGGAACTCAAACTACACCTGGAGATGGTGTAATGTCATACAACCAGCTGCTCTTTGGCACAGCCGGCACACCGATCAGCACAAAAAAACGATCAAGTGTCGAGGGTATCCGGCGAATACGCGAACTCGGTCTCGGGTGTATGGAACTGGAGTTTGTGCGGGGTGTCCGCATGAAGGAGGATACGGCGCAGTTAGTACACCAAGCTGCCACACAGGAAGGCGTAGCCCTCAGCGTGCATGCACCCTACTACATCAACCTCAATTCCCATGAGACGGAAAAGATCCAGGCAAGCATCCAGCGGATATATGAATCCGCCCGCATCGGAGCACTGTGCGGAGCACGTTCCATTGTCTTTCACCCGGGATTCTACCAGAAGGATGATCCTGAAAAGGTATACGCACGTATCACCGACCACCTGAGTGACCTGACCCATCGATTGGCAGACGACGGCATAGCAGCCACGCTGCGTCCCGAGACCACTGGCAAAGCAACCCAGTTCGGCAACATCGATGAGACCTTGCAGATGGCTTCCCAGATCGAGGGGGTCATGCCCTGTATCGATTTCTCACACCTCCATGCCCGATCAGGTGCGTACAATTCATATGACGAGTTCCACGGAGTTCTCGAAAAGGTGGAGGACATCCTGGGGCGAGAGGGGCTGGAAGACATGCACATCCATATCTCAGGTATCGATTACGGTCCAAAGGGTGAGAAGAGACATCTGGTCCTAGAAGAATCAGACCTGCACTACAAAGAGCTTCTGTCAGCACTGCACGATTTTGATGTTAGGGGTCTTGTGATATGTGAAAGCCCCAATCTGGAGACCGATGCTCTGCTACTCCAGCAGAACTATTAAAAAAAAGAAAAGTTAGAGTAAGGACAGGTCCTTACTCATTCCTGCGGCGCTGGAAGAAGAATGCCAGTCCGAGGATAGCAGCTATTGGAAGGGCCACTGTGGGGAACTCAGGGATTGCATTGTCCGTTGTCCAAGTCTTCTCCGCTGTGTTGGAGGTGACAATAACCTGCTGGAAGTTGATGAACCTTGCCTCGATCATATCAGTACCCGTAGACGCACTGGAATAGGTGAATGTCGCCTGTCCACTGGCATCCGTGGTATAGTTACCTCCCATACCGGCATTCGGACCGGATACGATCTCAAAGATTACCGGCCTTCCCACGATAGGGGCACCGTCATCATCCTGCACCGTTGCTGTAACGGTATGGGATGTACCCACCAGGTTCACGGCAGATGTTGGGGATAACAGTATACCCTCACCAACGACTGCTGTGGTGGAGCCCATGAAGAACGCCCCGAAGAAGATGTTGTCATCGTTGGACGGGTTGCTCGTGAATACTCCAATGCTCGTGTCCCCATCACTGACGAACGGGATCAGGTTGTATAGCTCATCGTCACTGCGTGGATTGGTGGGAGTTGCATACGGATCCACAGGATTGGCATTACTGTCACCCAGACCGCCCACGGTCATGAGGGCACCATTTGTGCTCTGACCATCATCCTCACCGCCGGCTGCGGTTGTCAGGCGGGCAGCGTTCACATCAACGATGCTATACTGTTGATCACCATCCAGCTGGTAACTAAACGAGATACCAAGGCTCATATCAAGCACCAGATTCGGATCGGTGGTGTTGATGGGATCGGCCAGTCCGATGTTGAACGTATCACCATCGATGTTCTGGGCTCCGAAGAGCAACACAATGGTGTTGTCGGTCTCGCTGGGATCATCAAAGATCACTGCCAGGACATGCCCTTCTATATTGTATGAGCTGGATTCGCCGATCGTCATACTTGTTGTACCTGGTGCAGCTGCATCGATCACTGGTTTCACGATCGATGTCACATCTGCCCAGTAGTTATACCCGTGACCGGAGTCGATGCTACCATCCCAGTTGACACCGGTCCCGCCAAGGGTCACAGCTCCATCAGGGATAGCACTGCCACCCCACACGTTCGCAGTGAACAGATATGCACTTCTGACGGTCGCACCTGCTGGCTTGTCCACATCAACGGTCCCGGTCACTGCAGGATACACGCCAAGGCCATCCAGGGACAGACTGATCTTACCAGTTTCGGTCACCACTGGGGACAGGGACGTTACAACCATGGGAGATGCCACTGGTCCAGAAGCATCAGGGGCCGTTCCAGGGACCATTCCCGGGTCTACTGCCTCAGCACCCGCCACCGCGACCACTGAGAACACCATCATCAAACTAATGAGCACTACAAGTGCTCGACTAACGATAACTTGTTTCATTCTCGATACCACCTTGTTATATTTTAGATTTGACTATACCGTCAATATAACATATGCAGAGGCAGCATATATTACTTTCCGTAAAAGATTAGACTGATGAGTATACTCACTATTATGATGAAATGTCAAGAATCGGTAGGTAGGTAGGTAGGTAGGTGCTCAGTAACTTTCACATACCTCTAAGAAGTTCAGGAACAGGTCCTCCCCCTTTTCGGTGTGAGCAACCTCAGGATGCCATTGTACACCATAGATGGGACGCTCCGGATGGCGCATCGCCTCGATCTCGCACACCTGTGAGCGGGCCAGATGAATAAAACCCTCAGGCATGGCAGTGACCTCGTCACCATGGGATGCCCAGACCGACGTGGTTGGGGCCAAGCCTTTGAGAATATCATCCTCATCGAGGATCTCGACTTCAATGCCCGCAAATCCGCCGGAAGTACCTGAACCGGTCTGGCCCCCGAACGTCCGGGCGATCAACTGGTGACCTAGGCAGATACCCAGTATGGGCCTGTCGATCTGCTGCACGTACTCACTGCACAGTCCAACACGCTCCATGGAGGGACCACCACTGAGGATCAGGCCATCCGGTTCCCCGGCAAGGATATCATCCACCGGCGTAGTATTTGGCATGATGCGGGAATCCATATCCAGGTCACGTACGGTGCGATGGATCAGGTGGCAGAACTGACCATAGTTGTTGATGACAAAGACCTTAAGCTCCCTCATGATAGTCAAACCTTGTAATACTAAATTGCCTAATGACATATCGATATATAAGGATATTCCAGACGACAGGGAACATTATTGTAAACTGATAGACATCGATTTACACATATTGTGAGGATTATTAATTCAATGCATCATAAGTCATAACTGATGAATGCAGAATACCCGCAGAACAATCGATCAGCGTATATGTGTCTGAAAATAGAAATAACTAAATTGGAAAATCGTGTATTGTGATCTGAAGCATGGAACGATTATACAAGTGAAGAACATTAACAATATGAGAGTATAAACACAAATTACCGATCACTGGAAAAAGTATAAATATGAGGATTGTGTTACTATGTCACATATTAACACAGTGCCTTCGTGGCCCCACAGCAATATTGATCAAGGGGGAGAATACATTTATGTCAGAAATAGGAAAGAAGATACGTATTGAACGAGTAATGGATAGGGAAAGCCGGAACATTGTCATCATACCCATGGACCACGGCATATCGGACGGTCCGATCAAGGGGCTGACCAATATTGCAGATTCCATCAACAAGGTTGCCAAAGGAGGAGCCAACGCGATCCTTATGCAAAAAGGAATGGTTGCTCATGGACACCGTGGATACGGTCATGATGTGGGCCTCATCGTCCACATGAGCGCTTCGACCTCCCTTGGTCCGGACCCAAATGACAAGGTGCTGGTCTGTACGGTGGAGGAAGCTTCAAAGATGGGTGTGGATGCAGTATCCATACACGTCAACATCGGATCAGATACCGAATCCGAGCAGCTCAAGATCCTCGGGCATGTGGCACAGCAGTGTGATGAGTGGGGTATCCCCCTTCTCTCCATGATGTACCCCCGGGGGGAGAGGATCGATGACCCACATGATCCACAGAATGTGGCACATGCCGCACGTATCGGTGCCGAACTGGGCTCTGATATTATAAAGACAGTGTATACCGGGGATGTGGACTCGTTCCGGGATGTCGTGGACGGTTGTCCCGTACCCATCGTGATAGCGGGTGGACCCAAGACGAACACAGACGAGGAATTCCTCTGGATGATACGGGGTGCCATGGATGCTGGTGCGCGAGGAGTTGCTATAGGACGCAATGTTTTCCAGCATCCTGACCCTGCAAGTATGACAAGGGCGATAACGCAGATCGTGCACCGGAACAAAACGGTCGAGGAAGCAATGGAAATGTTATGTTGAGACAAAGGGGATCATTGTTATGAACAAGGAAGTCTGGATCAAGGCAGATGAGAACGATTGGTATGAACGCAAGGGTAGGATCACCACCGGACTGGAATCCGGAGTGGACTGTATCCTGGTCAACGCCAATGACGTGGACAGGGTAAGGGAACTGGGTGACATCAATATCGCAGCGTTCGGTTCTGATGGAACTACCGGTGCAGATATCGTGGTCGTGGGAAAGGGTGGTGAAGGAGATGGGACACGTCCCCTCTCCCCGGACATCAGCGGATCACTGGACATCATCAACGCCATCCGCCTGAAAGAGAAGGGAATAAAGGTTGCCGGATATGTCGTCATCAAGAACAAAGCATATGAGAATTTCGCAGTCGAGCTCGGGAAGGAATGTGACATCCTGATCGCCGTCGGGACCGACTGGAAGGTCATCCCCCTGGAGAACCTCATCGCCAACCTGCAGGACGTGGACGTCCAGATCATATCGGGTGTCAGGGACGCGAACGAGGCAAAACTGGCCCTGGAGACCCTGGAACATGGATCCGACGGCGTGCTCCTGGATTCGGACGATCTTAACGCCATCAGGAGAACGACCGCGCTGGCCGAGATGTCCGGTGTCCAGAAGATCGAACTGACCGCCGCCACCATCACCAAAGTGGAACCTGTCGGAATGGCCGACCGGGTCTGTGTGGATACCTGCAATCTGATGAGCAGGGGTGAAGGAATGCTCGTGGGCTCCCGCTCAGGCGGCCTCTTCCTGGTGCATTCCGAATCCGAGGAAAGCCCCTATGTGGCATCCCGACCATTCAGGGTCAATGCCGGTGCAGTGCATGCCTACGTTCGTGTGGGCGATCGTACCCGCTACCTCAGCGAACTGAACTCCGGGGACGAGGTCACCATCGTGGACTCGAACGGGAACCAGCGGCCAGGTATTGTCGGACGGGTAAAGATCGAGCGCAGACCGATGATGCTCGTTGAGGCTGATGCAAACGGAGAGATCATCAAGAACATATTGCAGAACGCCGAGACGATCAGACTGGTGCACACCGATGGAAATCCAATTTCCGTGGCCGACCTCAAGGAAGGTGATCAGGTACTGGTACATGTGGAGACCAGCGGCCGGCACTTTGGCATGAAGGTGGACGAGACGATCATCGAGAAATGAAATATGGTAC
>CAYRGB010000062.1:0-6649 GCA_964423715.1 uncultured Methanosarcinales archaeon
ATGTCTTGAGGATGGGCATGAACTGGGCGTTAAGAGATTTTTCACACTGACGTATGCTACTGACTTCTTTGAGACGAATGGATTTATGCGCGTGGACAAATCAGAACTTCCACATAAAATATGGAGGGGATGTATAAACTGCCCCAAGTTTCCAGACTGTGATGAGGTAGCATTAATACGTGATTTTGACTGAAAATAATCGTACGAAGGCTTATTGTTAAATGGATCATTATTCCAAGAATAATGATTCTGGGAATCAGTCTTATAAGTAATTCAGATCAATCTATATACAATTATTTCATAAGGATAGGTCATAATGTTAAAGACACGTCTGAGGGACTTTATAGTTACAAAGGAAAACTGGATATTCGCGGTGGCAGACTATTTCCATCCAGATGGCATCAGATCTACACTCAGGTATGTGCCAGATAAGGATGGGGATCGTGAGCTCAATGGTATAAGGTACAAAAAGTACGATTTTGATGTGGCATTTGACTATATGCAAGAGCATAGGCCTGAATGGGTCCGGGATGTCCACGTCGTACCCGAGGATCAGGTGAAGAGGGTTCTACATCCGTCTGATCGTATTCCCAAATACGTAAAGGAAGATATACGTGTCAGGGCCATCGTGCAGACGCTGCTTGAAGCGGGTATCCCCAAATCAAAGATGGGGATTACGGGTTCCCTGTTACCGGGATTACAGAATACTTCCTCTGATATTGATTTTGTGGTATATGGTAACGCTTGGTTCAATGCGCGTGATGCGGTAGCAAAGGCAAAATCCAAAGATGGTCCTATCGAAGAGCTCGATGAGGATATGTGGCGACGTATATACAACAAGAGGGTCCCCGAGCTCTCCTATGATGAGTTTATACTCCATGAAATGCGTAAGGGGAATAGAGGCATGGTGGATGGCACTTATTTCGATCTGCTTTTCGTAAGGGATTGGGAGCAGATCAAAGAGTCAATTTGTCGTGGAGAAGATATCGGTGCAATGAGGATTACGACAAGGGTAACCAACGCGGATCTTGCTTTTGATAACCCTGCTGTGTATAAGGTTGATCATGAGGAGATAGATCACGTTCTCTCATACACCCATACTTACACAGGACAGGCTCTTGCTGGCGAGATAATCGAAGCACAGGGTGTTGTGGAACAGATTGGCAACATCAAGCGTTTGGTGGTTGGCACGTCCCGGGAACCGAAGGGAGAATGGATGCGATCGCTCACACTGCTTGAAGAGAATGGTTGCATATAAGCAAGTGTATCAGCCACCACCGGTAACCTGTGAGACGTCTTCCAGACTCAGGGCCATAGCCTCTTTCGCCTGTTCCTTAAGGTATTCCTTTGCTTGACCTGTTGTGGCCTTGCGCTGTTTTGGTGCATGCGAATGTTCTTGTGTCAAACGAAGTGTCGAGGTCTGATAATAAAGTTGTGTGGTGTCGAGCAGTGCCCAGATTCCCTCTTCATTTATCTTTAGTTCGGTCACAATACCGATGGTACCGGTATTGATATATTTTACAGTTGATCCAATATTGATCGGATCCCCTTCGATATCAGCGGTTTCAATAATGTATGTTCCATCCATGGTCATCACAACATATGTCCTGATCCCTGTGCGATCTCCTCTCTGAGTTCGGCAAGTGTTGCAACCCGTTCGGCAAATGCATTGTGGCGGTGGATACTTTCTTCATTGATCTGTTTTATCGTAATGATCGCATCATCTGGCACATAGTCAAATTCTTGCACGACCTTCTGGGCCATGGTACGTACACAATCCTCTACGAATTTTGGGTTCATGTGAGCGGTCTGGACCACGAATGCTTCATCCTCGCGTTTCAAAAGTTCAAATACATTTGAACTCATGGAATTTTCGATTATCTCTATTATCTTTTCAAGAGATATCTTCACATCTCCACCTGTCTTTATGGATATGATCCCACGACCACGTTGATTATGTGTGGCCATAGGTACCCTGTTCAGGAATAGGGAAATGGTCTTGTCGTCGATTCCCAGATCCTTCAAAGTAGATTTAGCCCTGTCTCGCATGATCTCCTGAGCGCATGGGCAGGCTGTGATTCCTATAACCTTTGAGCCGATCAATTTTTGAATGAGGATATCCTCATCATCATCTCTGCGAATGGCAAGAGCTTCGGCAAATATATCCACAACTTCCTGACACTGCAGTTTTTTAACAGGTGATTCCCTTTTGATCACATATTCACTTTTCATCCGGACTTCTGACTGGGTTGCATATTCATGACGTGTCAACAGATTCCGTGCGACATCGGAACATAATTCCTCGATCTCGTACACAGGTGCTTCGATCGCGTTTTCAAGAACTTCATCAATAGCTTCAAAGTTTCGGGAAAGGTTTGCACCTTTTCGATCAGAGGGTAGATCTACAAAGATGTCAAAAGTAGAGATAAGCACGATGGGTCGTTTGTCCTTTCTTTTGATCTCAACAAGCTTCTTTACGTCGGTTACACCTACACGTGTCAAGTTTACAGGTATTCTAGGCCTATCTGCCTGGACATCAGGTAAATTTATAATTGGGAGTTCCATTTATATAACCTCTAAATAGCTAGGATGTGTTTGATGGTTATTTCAGATTTGTAATTGAAGATGGTTCATTGCATGTAAATGTTTTGTTAGGACTTCAGTTTGGTAATGTGTTCCGCTTGTGCCATTTTGGTCTATATATATAGCTATCGCATCAGGTGACATAAATCGTCTGTAATATTTTAACGTAAATGAGTAAGTCATAATTATATATCTGATAAATCAATACCAAACGGCAACATTAAAGGAAAATATATATATACTTCGTATGTACATGTATTACAATAACCGCTAACGGGTAAATCAGGTGATATAATGTCTGAAACAAGAAATTTTGTATTACGGGATGAGGATGGGAACGAGCACGGTGTATTCACTGGTAAACAGCCAAGACAAGCTGCTCTTAAAGTGGCGAACAGAGGCAGTGGCACCAAGAAGAAACCAGAAATGATCATGCTCCGTGAGCGTGGTACAAAGAAGGTCCATGTATACAAGGGTTGGAAAGAGATGGTCAAGGCACCTAAGAACAAACCGGGCTGGATGCCCGACGAGATCAACAAACCGTTTGTCAAAAAGGAAAAACCAGGCATCATCAAACTCTGATCCCTTGTTATTATGTCCTCCTCTAATAGGAGGATATCATCATTTTTTATCAAGACTCCCTGTGTTGGATCGTTAGGTTTTGAGCATCTATTCTGTTTTTACGATACTTGGATACAAAAACTTTAAACATTGTTATTCTAATCTAACGCTTATGACAAGTAACAGGGAAACTGTATTGATCGAGGCCCTTCCCTATATTAGGGACTTTTCCGGTTCAATAATGGTGGTCAAGGTAGGCGGGCATGCGATGGTTAACCCGGCTGTGATGAGCGATATAATTCAGGACATTGTGCTCCTGCGTTTTGTGGGCATACACCCGATCATAGTTCACGGTGGTGGTCCGGAGATCACCGAGAAGATGGAGCGCATGGGTAAAAGATCGGAGTTCGTGGGGGGACTTCGTATCACGGATGACGAGACCATGGAGATAGCACGCATGGTCCTTGTTGGCAGTATTAACACTCGCATTGTTTCGCTTATCGGGCAACACGGTGGCAAAGGTGTGGGTCTGTCCGGCAAGGATGGCAAGATGATCATGGCCAGAAAGAAATCTGCCCAGTCCGTTATTATCGAGGATGTGGAACATAGTGTGGATCTTGGATGGGTAGGAGATACCGAGATCATCGATACTGAGATCATCGATATTGTTCTGGAAAAAGGTTATATTCCGGTCATCTCTCCCATTGCGATGGACGTGGACGGCAATGCTCTGAACATCAATGCCGACATGGTTGCGGGAGACATTGCCAGTGCCATGCACGCGAAAAAACTGGTATTGATGACCGATGTTCCGGGCCTGCTATCGGATATATCTGACAGGTCCACACGTATCTCTAGGGTAAGCGTCGAGGACGTGGAGAAGCTGATCGATGAAGGTGTGATCAGCGGTGGAATGATTCCCAAGATGCGCAGTGCGGCATCAAGCGTGGAGTACGGGATAGAAAGGGTTCATATCATCGATGGTAATGTGTCCCATTCTCTTCTGCTTGAACTGTTCACCGATGGCGGCATCGGTACGATGGTATATAGGGATCAGTGAGAGATGTGTATCGATCATGAAAGTAGGTTTATTCCATGATCGGGCACCCGTAGGTCAGGTCATCCAGTTCAAGGACCTTCTTCCACAGTTCGATGCATTCACAGTAAGGGATATTGAGATTGGCAGTGTCCTGTGTCAGGGAAAAATTACGGATGGCATCAGCAACATCCCTGCTGCATTCCCTGCAGTTGTGAGGTCCTCGCAGTGAGCCGGCTCCCACGGGATCGGAGGTGATCACAAGATTCGGATGTCGATGTTTTGCTTCTTTAAGGATCTCTACGATGGACCATAACCATGGTGGACGGTACTGTTTTCTTTCCCACAGGTGCTCGACGTATGTACCTTTCTGGACATTGCATAGGTTGATGGATATCGTGTTTACATATCCGGCAATGTCATCGATCGTTTTCAGGATGTCGTCCATGGCCTCTTTTTCGGACAGGAACAGCGGTTTCAGTAGCAGGTATGCTTTTATTGTTGAACCGCTATCG
This sequence comes from uncultured Methanosarcinales archaeon, assembly GCA_964423715.1. Taxonomy (GTDB): domain Archaea; phylum Halobacteriota; class Methanosarcinia; order Methanosarcinales; family Methanosarcinaceae; genus JAIOTO01. Next base: position 4,696 of record CAYRGB010000062.1, read on the forward strand.
TGCGTGATCCTGACTGCATCGATGAATTTCTGGAAAGATGTACCTTTGTTGATGGAACGCTTGCGGATGAGGTCTGAACTTGTCTCCAGTCCGATGGCGATCTCAAAGGAGGTGCTACCCAGAGCGTTGCGGCACTGTTCCATTGCTTCAGGGGTGACGAACTCCGGTCGTGTTTCCACGATCACCTTGAAGATCCGATCGTCTCTGGCAAGGCGCTGCAAAAGGCTTGTTCGTAGATCGGGTGTGATCTCGTTCTCATCCAGAAAACTGCCGGATGTGAATATCTTGACCATGAAATGATCCAGCTTGTCCGATCGTTCCAGTGCCCGGGTCATCTGTTCTTCCAGATCTTCAGCAGAGGGAGGCGTGCTCGCCCTGTCGTAGACGAAACCACACATGGTGCAGCCACCCACTTTACCCCACCAGCATCCGAATGTCTTGAAGATCATTGTGAGGGTATCTACCTGTTCCCCGTTGTAGTGATCAACACTGGTCCACACCGCCGCAGGTGCGTTATTGCGGGACGGCTTGATACGCTGGCGATTACGTATCCTAAGTACGGCGTCATTAAGTGTCATTTATTCGAACTCGATGGTGGCTGGTGGTTTTGGTGTGATGTCGTATACGACCCTGGCGACAGAGGGGATCTCGGCAGTGATGCGGGACTGGATCTTGCGCAGCGTCTCCCAGGGTAGTTCCATGGCATCGGCAGTCATACCATCCCTGGAACCCACCGCGCGCACGGCCACGATCCATCCGTGGATGCGCAGGTCACCCTTGACCCCTGTACCCTTGCCCAGTACAGCGGCGAAGGTCTGCCAGGGCTTAAACTTTTCGAGTAACTCCTCCTCCACAATGGCATTTGCCTCCCGGACCACCTCGACCTTCTCCTCGGTCACTTCTTCGATGATCCGCACTGCAAGCCCGGGTCCAGGGAAGGGCATACGCTCGCAGATCTCCTCTGGAAGGTCAAGGGCCCAGGCAACTTCCCGTACTTCGTCCTTGTAGAGGTCGTCGATGGGTTCGATGATGCCCTTAAAATCGATATGTGAAGGCAGGCCACCAACGTTGTGATGGGACTTGATACCCCCTTCGGACTCGATGCGGTCCGGGTATATGGTGCCCTGTATCAGGTATCCGGCGTTGATCTCGCGTGCTTCCTCCTCAAAGACACGGATAAATATCTCCCCGATAACCTTACGTTTCTCCTCCGGGTCCTTGATGCCTACAAGCGCCTCCAGAAATCGGTCCTTTGCATCGATTACCTGCAGTTCGAGGTCTCCAAATATCTCCCTGATCCGCTCGGTCTCGCCTTTGCGCATCAGTCCGGTGTCGATGTAGATAGGTATCAGCAGATCGCCGATGGCCCGGTTTGCCAGGACCGCACACACTGAACTGTCCACACCCCCAGACAGTGCGATGATAGTCTTTCCGGTGGCCTGTTCTTTGATCTTCTCTATTGCCTTTGGTATGAATCTGTCAGTTTTTACCATGAAAACGAACTCCCTGTTTGATATTGATGATATGATCGGTCACAATTTGTATTATGGTGGTAATAGATACTTGTTAGACTTAATGGTATCGATGAAGGGGGGTCTGGTGTTGGATGGAGATTACGGTTAGCTGGGCATGTGGCTATTAAAGTTTTACCTAACTATATTTCATGATAAATTATAGCTATGAGTATAATGAGCATAATCACATACAAAATTTGTTCCATATGTTTATATGGGAGTAAGTACCTACTTTAATCATAGAGATTGTCATTTTGTGGTGGAGTGCTACATATCTCAAATTGCTGCCATTCAAAATGCAGATTTTTTTATTTATCTGCGATGTATCAGCAGCGTAATGTTCGTGCTCCTTCATACGATACGATCTGGTAATAATTCAATAGAGGTGGTATAATATGAAAATGAAATATATGTTAGTAATTGCTCTGGCCTTGATGATG
>CAYRGB010000063.1:0-6601 GCA_964423715.1 uncultured Methanosarcinales archaeon
CATCGGCACCGGTGCCGGTCTGCCCCGTTTCATGGGTATCGAGGGCGAGAACCTGAACGGCGTGTACTCTGCCAACGAGTTCCTCACCCGTGTGAACTTGATGAAAGCCTACCGTTTCCCCGAATATGATACACCCATCAAACGGGGTAATCACGTTGTTGTGGTCGGTGGTGGAAATGTGGCCATGGACGCTGCCCGGTGTGCCCAGCGTATGGGTGCGGATGAGGTGACCATCGTCTACCGCAGGGGAGATGAGGAACTACCTGCAAGGCGTGAGGAGATCGAACACGCAAAGGAAGAGAGTATCGTGTTCCGCCTGCTCAACAACCCTGTGCGCATCCTGGAAGGGGAGAACAAGACCGTATCGGGTGTCGAATGTGTCAAAATGGAACTTGGAGAGCCGGACGAGTCCGGACGAAGACGCCCTGTCCCCATAGAGGGATCAGAGCACGTCATCGATGCTGACATATTCATCGTGGCCATCGGCACATCCCCTAACCCCATCATATTCACAGGTTCAGAGGGGCTGGAGCGATCTGCCTGGGGCACCATTATCGTGAGCGATGACGGTATGACATCCATAGATGATGTATACGCCGGCGGTGACGTGGTGACAGGTGCAGCCACAGTGATCAGTGCCATGGGTGCAGGGAAACTGGCGGCCGAGACGATCAACGCCCATCTCAGGAACAACTGATCAGGAAGCAGTTCGGTCATCGATCGACAGAGATATTCGTATCTCTTTCGTACTCCCTCTTATTTAACGGTTTTAGCAATAGGCTATCGATATGGTCTATCCGCACCATTTTTCATTCATTCTACATCTCTCATTACCCTACTCTCTCCCTTTCTCCTTTTACCTCTCCCTCCTGTCATTCGCACAAAAGTGTTAAATCAACTCCCATTCCATCCTAGTACATGAAAAAGACGAGCGGGTCATTCTCACCAATACGAAAATCTTCCCAGAGGTCTCACCTCCCTAATAAAAAGGGGAATTCATTGAATGAACTGCAACAACCCAAACGAGCATATCCTCCACGACAATCTCGAAAGAATACATCATTCAGGCCTTCATCTGTCGAAGAGCATATATTCTGGTGCGATCATTGCAATGTTCCTCTTATTGGAAAGGAATGTGGTATATGCGGTCGGGATGGGATACAACTTAATTTGTCGGCACCAGGTGATGTGCGGTTCTGCTCGCCGTACGAGCGCGGCGTGTTGCGACAGCAGTTGCTCGACCAGTATGGTTGCGACCCGCTGGGTGATCGTCTGATCCTACTCAACAAGATACCGGGTGACGACAGGACCGATGAGGTCATTGTGGATGGTCTGGTTTTAGGAGTACTCTATTTTGACCTGCGATCAATGGATTTCCGTTTTGATCCATCTGCTGACGGTGCTGCCATCCTTGTTGTGCATACCGATCGCAGGACAGTTGTGCTGGAGAAGACTAGGTCTCACTTGAGCGGAAAGAAAGTTCGTCGTGACCAAGTCCGGACATGTTCCTCTGACATCCGCAAGGATGATCCTGTGCTCGTGGTATCGGGTAATCTTGTGGGTGTTGGATCCTCTTATTGTGATGGCAACCTCATCGCCTCATCCGGCATAGATACGGATGCTGCTGTGATACGGATCAGGAAGATCAAGAAAGGGGTTGCACGACTGAATCCAACTATGTCGAACATGGACGATGCCATTAAGGCTAACCTGGCATACCTGCAAAGGCTCGGGAAGGATGCAATGAACACGATAAAGGGTATCGTGAACCAAAAAGCACACCGCGACCTTGATGTCCATGTATCGTTCAGCGGGGGCAAGGATAGCCTTGTGGTGCTGGACCTCACCCTCAGTGCTCTTAAGAAACGGTCTGTACAGGCTTTCTTCCTGGACACGGGGCTCGAGTTCCCCGAGACAGTGGACTTTGTCCACCATTACTGTGAGCACCACGGGATCGATCTGGTAGAAGAGGGTGCCGGCGATGCCTTTTGGGATAATGTTGACAGTTTTGGGCCGCCAGCCAAGGATTTTAGATGGTGCTGCAAGATATGCAAACTTGCACCGGCCAACGCTGTCATTGAAGAATACAGGAATGAAGGTCCTATTTGTCTTACGGTAGACGGAAAACGAAAATACGAGTCGTTCTCGCGATCAAAGATATCTTCCAGCGAGATGAACCCCTTTGTGCCGAATCAGTTGAATATCTTCCCGATCCGTAACTGGCGTGCCATTGAGGTCTGGTTGTACATCTACTGGAGAGGACTGGAGTACAACCCTCTCTACGACATGGGCTTTGAGCGCGTGGGGTGTTACCTGTGTCCCTCTGCCCTGGCCTCGGAGTACCAGCGGCTGGGCGAGCTCCATCCGGAGATGTACGAGCGATGGAACAGCTATCTCCTTCACTGGGCCAGGGAGCATGCCCTATCTGCGGACTATGTTAAGCATGGCTTCTGGCGCTGGCGAGAGCTCCCTGCAAAGATGACAAAACTCGCAGAACATCTCAATGTTGACACAACGCCCGGGCAGATCGAAGGTTCGTTCAGCATACGTGTTACCTCTGGATTCTCCCCATGCAAGGATGGCAGTTTCTCGGTGGAAGGTATTGAGGAAGGGGTCACGCTCAATCAGGCCGCAGATGTGATGAATGTTCTTGGTCGTACCGTATATTCCAATGAACTGGGTATGCTGTTGGTCGAAACTCCCTCGGCTCGCATCAAGATATTCTCCTCAGGGGCAATAAAGGTTACAGGCACAACAAAAGAGGCAGCATTATCCGCTTTCAACGATGCTGCTGTAGAGCTGCTGCGTGTCAATAAATGTACCGAATGTGGGATATGTCTGAAGATATGCCCGGTCGATGCCATCGAGATCGGTGGCAAGCGCGGCTCCCTCCTAATCAGGGATTCATGCATACAATGTGGTAAATGCACCAAGGCATGCGTTGTGATCAAATATTCTGATAAACTTCTCCCCGATCTTTCAGAACAGTGTGGTTCTGCAGGCGAAATGGCCTATCGGGAGTGAGTTATTAATAATGTGCCATCTATAGTATTATTATATAATCTATATAATCATATAATTCAATAATCCCGTAAGATCCAGTATTCAGTATACTAGTCGTTCGATCAAGTATATGTTGGTGTTCAATGACTGATAACAAGCAGGATGGTATATCCCTGATCATATCTTATAAGTGGGAGGTATTCACAGCATTAGCTGTGTTCCTGCTTGTTGTTTTAATGTTCATCATCCTGTTACCCCTGGCCGATGGGATCATACTTGGATTGGTATTTGCTTACATCTGTCGTCCGATCTATCTTGCATTGAACAGATATCGTTATTTTGGTGCATTTGTTGCAACCATGTTTATCGTCACGCCAATGGTACTTATCATCGGCACTGGTCTGGTCGAGATCGCACGTCAGATCATTTGGGTATTCGATAATCAGGGAGAGGTCATAGGTATGCTTTTTGAGTATGTACGTATCATCGTCCCGGAAACGTATACTGACCCGATCACAGGACTAATATGGGATTACTCGCTATCTGTTCTCCCTCTGATCGGTCAACTGGGTTTTGTGGACTATGCACGTGGCATCAGTATGCTCGCGATCAACCTTCTGATTTCTATATTTGTTTGCTATTTTATTCTTATGGATGGGGACCGGCTATACAATTCAATAAAGAGGATCATCCCGAAAGGCTCGGAACAATATTTTGAGGAATACTGTTCACATCTTGATCAGATACTCAGTGGCGTTTTCATTGGAAACGCATACGCAGCATTGTCTGTAAGCACCCTCTCAGTGATCGTGTTCTATGCATTTGGTTTTTCACATGTCCTGGCAATGGCGACACTGGTATTCCTCGCATCGATCATCCCCCTGTTCGCAGGATACATGTTATTGGTTATCCTTGCAGTCATGCGATATGTTACCCTCGGTCTGGAAAGTGCGGTGGTGTTCTTTGTCGTAGCATCGATCGTGATCTATGCTCCACCAGAGTTATTCCTCAGGCCCTATCTGGTGGGTATCAGATCACACATACACCCCATGTTCATAATGGTGGTATTCCTTGGGGGGGCCTTTGTGGGAGGGATCGCTGGATTCTTTGCTGCACCGATTTTGCTTGGTAGCATCATAGCAGCATATCGTGTGTATGTGAATGAGCTGGATAGACAGGCCTCCCTATCAGATAAGATCGAATCTTGAAAAAGGTTAATAAGGATTGGTTCAATTATAACCCTAGGGTCATTTAACAGGTGAATCCATGCAATTATTACTTATCCATTCTGATTATATCGAATATGAGGTAAAGAAAAGTACGCCGGTAGCGGAGACGATCGAAGAGTCCTTCAAGAAAGGACGTCTCGAGGAAGCTCTTACTGCATTCATGGCTGTGGAAAGTTTTGATGAGGCCGATCCCCAGCAGGTGGTCAGACGTACTGTGGCCGAGATCGAGAAGACAGCATTCCAGGTAAAGGCCAGCAGAATCATGCTCTATCCGTATGCCCACCTGAGCTCGGACCTATCATCTCCCAAGGTCGCTGTATCTGTCCTCAAGGATATCGAGAAGGCACTATCTGGTAACTATGAGGTTAAACGTGCACCGTTCGGCTGGTACAAGGCTTTCACCATAAGCTGTAAGGGTCACCCGCTCTCTGAACTCTCCCGTACGATCCGTCCGGAGGGATCAACAGGAGCGCAACCTGTTGGAGCAGAAGTTGGCAAAAGGGACGAAATCGTGTCAGAGGCTCTCAAGGCCGAGGACACAGCAAAGTCGTACTGGCATGTGCTTACCCCGGACGGCGAGCTGCATAGCACTGAGGATTTCGATTTTACCGGTCATGAGAACCTCAGGAAGTTCGTGGACTATGAGATCACGAAAGCCCGTGCTGTGGAAAAGGCACCTCCTCACGTGGAACTGATGCGCCGGCTTGAGATCGCGGATTATGAGCCTGGCTCGGATTCGGGGAACATGCGGTACTATCCTAAGGGTCGGTTGATTAAATCCCTGCTTGAGACCTATGTGCTTGACGAGTCTGCTGATATCGGGGCCATGGAGGTCGAGACCCCGCTGATGTATGATATGGATCACCCTACTCTGAAGAAGTATCTTGACAGGTTCCCAGCACGTCAGTATACCATCGAGTCCGACAAACGGCACATGTTCCTGCGGTTCGCAGCATGTTTCGGTCAGTTCCTGATGAATCATGATATGACCATCTCGTACCGGAACATGCCCCTGAAGATGGTGGAAATTACCAGATACAGTTTCAGGAGGGAGCAGCGCGGTGAGCTTGTGGGCCTGCGGCGGCTGCGTGCTTTTACCATGCCGGACATGCACACGCTGTGTGAGGACATGGATGATTCCATCGCCCAGTTCGCTGAACAGTACAACATGTGCATCAAGGTGTTGAAGAAGATAGGTATCGATATACCGGATTATGAGGTAGCGATCAGGTTCACAAAGGATTTCTATGAAGATAACAGGGAGTTCATAACCGATCTTGCGAAGAAGGTCGACAAACCAGTTCTTATAGAGATGTGGGATAAGAGGTTCTTCTATTTCGTCCTCAAGTTCGAGTTCAATTTTGTGGATGCTCTGGCGAAAGCGAGTGCATTATCCACTGTGCAGATCGATGTAGAAAATGCAGAGCGCTATGATATCAATTATATCGATGACAGTGGCGAGGCAAAACATCCGATCGTGCTGCACTGTTCCCCAAGCGGAGCCATCGAGCGTTGTATCTATGCTCTTCTTGAGAAAGCTGCAATGGATACTGAGAACGGCAAGGTACCCATGCTGCCGTTATGGCTGTCTCCCACCCAGGTGCGCATTATCCCTATAGCTGAGGATCATATGGAGTATGCAAAGAATGTCGCATCCCGTCTTCGGTGCCGTGTCGACATCGATGACCGTGATGAATCGGTGGGCAAACGGATCAGGGGGGCCGGCATGGAGTGGGTCCCATATGTGGTCGTCGTGGGGGACAAGGAAATTGAGAGCGGCACCATCAACGTGACCATCCGCAGCGAGTCAGAACCAAAGAAACCTACCAGGATCGAGATGTCTCCTGAGGACCTGGATACAAGGATCATGGCAGAGACCGAAGGCATGCCGTATCGCAGGTTACCTCTTGCACAGTTGTTGTCCATAAGGCCAAAGTTCGTATAAATATCACTTTAAATATATGGTCATGTCAGACATTGCGAATGATCAGGTATGTGCAGAAATCTACGTATCTGGAAGGGTGCAGGGAGTCTACTATAGAGGCTTCACACAGAGCGTGGCCATCCGTCTGGGCATTTTAGGATATGCTCAGAACCTCCCTGATGGGAGGGTCAAGGTCCTTGCCCAGGGCGATCGGCAGGATGTCCTGGAAATCCTTGATAATTTGAAAATAGGCTCCAGCCTGGCGGATGTACGTGATGTGGATGTGCACTGGCATACGCCAGTGAACACTCTCAGCGAGACCGGTTTCAGTATTCGCCGATAACCCATCCCATCGGGCAGGTGGATAGGTCGCTGGGACATCATCAGGGTAACTGGAGGTTCCACTGACCAGTAGTAATGTTCAGGCATTCAGTCAATAATGAAA
>CAYRGB010000064.1:0-6539 GCA_964423715.1 uncultured Methanosarcinales archaeon
GGACGCCCATCTGGGGTATGGGTTTCCCATCGGCGGAGTTGCGGCATTCGATGAGGAAGACGGCGTGATCAGTCCTGGAGGAGTGGGTTTTGACATAAACTGCGGCGTCCGCCTCGTCCGCACGAACCTGGAACGTCAGGATGTGCAGCCTCGTATGAAGGAACTGCTGGACAACCTGTTCCATGATATCCCCTCTGGTGTCGGCTCAAAGAGCCGCATACGTGCCCCAGACAGTGACCTTGATGATGTATTCATCCATGGGGCACAGTGGGCTGTTGAAGCAGGGTACGGCGTACAGGCGGATCTCGATCACTGTGAGAGTGGTGGGTTCATTGGGGGAGCTGACACTGCACAGGTCAGCAAAAAGGCGCACAAACGTGGCAAACCCCAGTTTGGCACCCTTGGCAGTGGGAACCATTTCCTTGAAGTGCAGTGTGTGGACAAGATATATGACAGGGATGCTGCCTCAGCCTTTGGTATTGAGGAAGGGCAGGTGACGGTCATGATACACTGCGGCTCCCGGGGAGCAGGGCATCAGATATGCACGGACCATCTACGTGTGCTCACCCAGGCTGTGAAGAAATATGGTATAGACCTGCCCGACAAACAGCTTGCCTGTGCCCCTGCCCAGTCAAGGGAGGCGCAGGACTACTTCAAGGCGATGCTGTGTGCTGCCAATTACGCCTGGATGAACCGGCAGGTCATCACACACTGGACCCGAGAAGTGTTCGAAGATTTCTTTGGGGGAGACATGGATGATCTGGGAATGGATCTGGTCTATGATGTAGCCCATAATGTTGCGAAACTTGAGGAACATATGATAGACGGGAAGAAAAAAGACGTTTATGTCCACCGAAAGGGTGCAACACGCGCGTTCCCGCCCGGACATCATGAAGTCCCTCTTGCCTACCGGGATGTCGGACAGCCGGTGCTGATCCCAGGCAGTATGGGCACGCCGTCATATATCCTGCACGGTACAGAAGCAGCAATGGATATTTCATTTGGGAGTGCATGCCACGGCGCAGGGCGCTTGATGAGCCGGGGTCATGCAAAACATGAGTTCCATGGTGAGACCATAAAAGAAGAACTTGCTTCACAGGGTATCACTGTCAAAGCCACCCATCCATCAGTAATCGCCGAAGAAGCACCGGGCGTATATAAATCGAGCAGTGACGTGGTCAATGTAGTGCATGACCTGGGCATCGCAAAGAAGGTCGCGCGTATGGTACCGCTGGGCGTTGTAAAAGGATGATCGACCGTGTTATAGCGATACAGTAAAAACGTTATAAACTGCATAATCGGTATAAGAAGAGTACAAGAAAATGAGGAAACGGTGTGTGTTTGAGGGGATGAATGGTTTGCTTGGTTACAGTCATTCTACAATATATCTGCAAGCAAATTGCCCGTTTCCTCACAGTACAATAAGTCAACATAATATTTAAAGTGTTTGATTACAGACTCCAAATATCCAAATATATTATCCAATACAGGTAAACGACCGCTACTAATTTAATACCTTTTTATTATCTAACACACATGGAACAGAATACAAGATTACTAAAGATGGTTCGCATTATGGCTGACAATCAGTTCGGCAAAGGCTGTGGGGCGAACCTCTTCCCTGATGATGTAACCTTCAAACTGTCCCGTACAAAACGTGTGCGTCAGATATTACACCAGGAAAAACGCATCGCAACCATCAGGGCTAGGGATGGGATGTTCACATTGAGCATGGATGCGGTGAATGTGCTGCACCGAATTATACCCATACCAGGCAAGAGGGTGGCCGTATGTGATGACGCAGCACCGTTTGTATCCAAAGGGAAGACCGCTTTTGCAAAACATGTCATCGACATTGATCCGGACCTTCGGGCAGGAGACGAGGTTATTGTGGTAGATAGAGAAGATAAGGCCCTGGCGACCGGACAACTGTTGCTGTCACCGGACGAGGTGCAGGCAATGGACACCGGCGCCGCAGTAGATATCAGACATGGATGGGAACAATGATGTACAGACCGGTTTATCCGATCGAGAAATATATGCACATTACCAGAGCCTGATAACAAGAAATATCTTCATGTGAACGGATTAACTTGAACACATGATTATTACAAATTATATACTATGACAAAGGTAATTAACGAGTTACATCATATCAAGAACATCATAATAGATATCCCATAACCCAAAAAACTGGAGTGAGAGACCATCGCAGAAGACGAACTCTTGAAAACATTTGTGATCCCGGACAATACGAAAATGGAAGAACACACGATCGTCCTGAATTCAGATGTCATTGTAGGGAACCATTCAGATGTCAAATATGGACTTATCGCACGATCTGCCATCCTTGGGGAAAGGGTGACGCTCGCAGGTAACATTACTACCACATCCGATGTCAGGATCGATATCTGGTCGCAGATCGGTGGCACTGTAAAGACAAAGGAGGATGCTTATATTGGCGAGTTTGTCAACATTGATGGAAAACTTATCGTCAAGGGAGATCTGGACATCGGTAATAATGTGAAGATCAACGGCGGCTTCGAGGCTAGGGGTTGGATCATCATCCGGAACCCTGTGCCTGTGATCGCTTATCTCTACCTGTACCTGACCGAACTCCTACGAAGGGGAAAGGACGAAGAAGTAGAAAAGGCTCTTGACGAACTGTTCGAGGGGAATCCCGATGATGAGGTGATCAGTACTGATGCCATGATCATTCCCACTGGCTCCAGAATATCCGTGGATTCCATCCGTGTACCCTCACATGCAAAGATCGGCAGTGACTGCCGCCTTGTGGGGAACATACGGGCCGAATCTCTTGAGATGAAGAACAACACGACCCTGTATGGCAGCATCCGCACGATAAGAGCGGTGAATCTTGGGGAGGATAACACGATACACGGCAACATCGTATCCAGGGGGAAGGTGCTTATCAATAAGGGTACCCATGTTCTGGGAGAGATCAATGCAGCTTCCATACGGATACACGAGAGTGCCCGGGTGGATGGGATCATGCGAGCTAAAGCTGGCATTGTGTTCGAACGTGAGGAAGAAGAGGGTATCAATGACAATGAGCTGATGGAACTGGAAATCCCTGAACAATGAAAACCCCCTTGCAATCGAATTGACTTGAGTACATAATATTAAAAATCATACACTATGAGAAAGGTGTTCAATTGAGCGAAAATAGTTCACGATCAAACGATCATATGTCTATTGTAGAGAAGGATGAAAAATACGTGATGCAGACCTATGCCAGGCAGCCTATCACCCTTACCCAGGGAAAAGGGTCCCTGGTCCATGATATCAACGGAAAGGAGTACATCGATTGTGTGGCCGGTATTGCCGTCAATAATGTGGGACACTGCCATCCGAAAGTGGTGAAGGCCATCCGGGACCAGGCTGAGAAACTGATCCATGTATCCAACCTATATTATACGGATGTACAGGCCGACCTTGCCGAACAACTTGTTTCTGTTACTGGCATGAGCCGTGTGTTCTTCTGCAATTCCGGTACAGAGGCTGTGGAAGCTGCCATGAAGCTGGCACGGGTTACCACAGGTAAGAAGGATTTCGTTGCCACCGAGCGATCCTTCCACGGACGGAGCATGGGTGCACTGTCCGTGACATACAAGTCCGCATACCGCACACCTTTTAAGCCGCTCATACAGGATGAGATGTTCGTGCCATATAATGATGCTCAGGCCGTGTCTGATGCCATCACCAAGGATACCGCTGCAGTGATCGTTGAACCGATACAGGGTGAGGGCGGCATACGTGTCCCTTCTGATAAATATCTCAAAGAGTTGCGTAGGATCTGTGATGATAACGATACTCTCCTGATATTTGATGAGGTGCAGACAGGTTTTGGCCGCACAGGTAAATGGTTCTGCAAGGAACATTCGGGTGTCGAACCGGATATCATGACCATGGCCAAGGCCATTGGCGGCGGATTCCCCATGGGAGCTCTTGCCGCAAAGGAGGGGATCTCATTCTCCAGGAGCGAACATGCGGCCACCTTCGGTGGCGGTCCGCTGGCATGCGCCGCATCCCTTGCTTCCATTGAAGCCATACGCGAGGAAAAGCTGGTCGAGCGATCGGCACGTATGGGTGCATACTTCAGGGAGCGCATCAATAAACTGTCCCTTGATGGTTTTGTAGAGCTGAGAGGACGCGGCCTGATGATCGGCCTGGAACTGGACCGGAAGTGTGCAGACATTGTGGACTACGCCCGCGAGAGGGGCGTGCTCCTGAACTGTACCTCTGAATCCGTGTTACGTCTGGCGCCGCCGCTTGTGATAACCAAAGAGCAGATCGACACGGTGGTGGATGTGCTTGAGCAGGCCTGAGCTGATCAAGAAGAACATCTCCGGCATTGCACAATACGTACCTGGAAAGTCCATCCCGCAGATCGCAGAGGATTTCGGGCTCGATCCTGACTCCGTGATCAAACTGGGCTCGAATGAGAACCCGCTGGGTCCGTCCCCAAAAGCTGTTGATGCTATCATCGGGCACGCCGGTGACGTGAGCGTCTATCCGTCCGCAGATGCCAGAGAGCTGGTGGAGGCCATCTCCAGTTACACATCCATGCCCAAGTCCAACATAGTGGCATCCGGGCCTGGAATGGACGGGTTGCTCGACGGATTGATGCGCCTGATCATCGAGTCCGGGGATGAGGTGATCATCCCGACCCCCACGTTCTCGTACTACGAGATCGCTGCACGTGCTAATGGCGCGTCCCCAGTGTTCGTTGAACGCACGCCGGACCATGAGGTGGATGTAAATAGTATACTGAACGCCATCACTGACCGAACAAAGATCATTTTCCTGTGTTCGCCCAACAATCCCTCCGGCACCATGATACCCCCGGACGAGCTGAGACGCATACTCGATGCCAGCAGGGGGCTGGTATTCGTTGATGAAGCCTACGTGGAATTCGCAGACCACAACATTGCAGCACTTGTGAAGGACTATGACAATCTGGTTGTGGGCCGTACGTTCTCCAAGGCCTTTGGCCTGGCCGGTATGCGTATCGGTTACGGTATTATGCCTAAATGGCTCAGGTCTGAATACATGCGGGCAGCTACTCCATTCAATGTTAGCGGAGTTGCCATTGCAGCTGGTGTGGCAGCCCTTTCGGATACCGAGCACCTGCAACGTAGCATTGAACTTGCCAGGACCGGACGGGAGGAACTCAAACGGGAGATCCCGTTCAAGGTGTACGATTCCCAGGCGAATTTCGTACTTGTGGACGTGAAACCTCTCAAAGCAGCAGATGTTAGCCGAAAATTCCTCGAGTCTGGTATCATTGTGCGCAACTGTATGTCATTCAGGGATGCAGGTGACTGCCTGATACGTGTTACAGTTGGGACACCGCAGCAGAACTGCAGGGTAATAGAGCGATTCAACGACATGGCATAACTGCCACGATCATTGGATGGTTTCAATCTTCATGAGAGGGTACGCGAGTTCCACGTCATACCTCAGGAACGCGTGGATCGTCGTGTCCCCATACACAACATCCAGCCGGACATCCAGCATTGGCCCTTCCAGCTCACAGTACCCGAACTTATCATTGAGCTTTGAGCGTATCATGTCCCGATCAATGGACACCGTAATACTGGAGACGAACGGCTGCACGGATATGCTCTGTGCTATTGCTTGCTCCAGGCTTTCCACTGTCTGGAGGTTCACAGGCGAGCCAGTGAACTGGTGATACAACGCACCAAGCTTGATGCCCGCCTCAAACAGTGCGTTATCTCTGTCAGCGATGGATGATGTTCCTTTATTCATGCTGGACATATAGTATTGTGTTTATTTATTCGTTTGTACCTTACAAGCACATATCACGTTTTCTTTACGCTCACCCAGAACACGCTACCCTCCCCTGGGGATTGTCCTCAACTCCCACATCCCTACCATGCAGGTCGATGATCCGCTTGACGATGGCAGGACTCAATCCGGATCCTTTGACACCTTTCTTGTGGACACGCTTGAACCGCTCAAAGACCAAGAGCTTATTCTCATCAGTGACCCCCTCACCAACATCTGTAACCGTCACCTTCCACATATGAACGATTCAGCTTTATGGAACAGGCAGATAAAGGGCATCGTGCGGCAGCACCTCCACTGAAGGTGGTACACCAACAGTGGCTGAACTGCCGGAACTGCTGAAAGAGACCATCAAAAGGAATGCTCCACTAGACTTCGCTTTGTGGCATATTCCCTTTCCTACTTTATGCGTGTCTGTGAACTGAACACAGTACTCGATGTTATTGAAACATTGTCCATCAGGACAAAGACCAATGGCTCGGTGAACCTGCTTCACACAACGAGCGGGATACATGATCCGCATGTGGAGAACACTATTAAGCAACTGTGTGATGGCGTTATTGAACAAAGGGTCAGGGAACATCGGCGTGAGGTGGAACGGCCCATCCTCATCCGCAAGATATATGGGATGATCGCGCCTAACGAGACCATCACCTACAATGTGACCACAAAAAGCATAGTGTTGGACAATACCAGACAGGTGCTGT
>CAYRGB010000065.1:0-6531 GCA_964423715.1 uncultured Methanosarcinales archaeon
AGGCGAAGAGCGGAGATGCTCTTAAGGAAAAGGTAGAAACTGTCAAACTTGGGTTGGAATTCAAACCAACTGACGTATCTTCGAACGTATCTTCGAACAATACTGCGAATAATATAGACATCGTCACGGAGACTAATATGGAAACAGTATACCTTATTGCGGTCGGGATTTTGATTGCCATACTGATGTTCGGTCTCAAGACCGGCATAGGATGTGGTTTTTCAAATATCGGTAGAAAAAACATGATGATCATAGCGGGGAGCTACTTTTTCCTATCGATCATCATCGGGGGTCTGGTCGGTTATGTTGATGTATCTGACCTGGGTTTCATAACGAATCTGGGTATGACGATACATGTGATGCTTGCCTTGGTCCTGATAGGTGCGGGAATCTATACGCAGAAGAAATGGAACTGTGGTTGTGACGTCTCTCATCATACCTTACTGGCCATCTCTCTGCCCTGTCCGGTCTGTTTGACCGCCCTGTTCTTTTCGACGATGCTGCTTGCATCGACTCTTGAGGTGAGCGGCTATTTGATAGGGATCGGTGTGGGTGTCGTTTTTTTTGTAACGGTGGTTGGATCGTCCCTTTTCTTTGAAAGACTTGGCAAAACCCCTGAGAGTCTCGGGAGTATTATGACATTCGTTGGTATATTCTATTTGATGGGTGCCATAGTAATGCCTGCTTACATGAGGACGAAACAGATGAACCTGCCTGCATTCACGGGACCCGAGGTAGAGCTATTACCATTTGTTGTTTTTGCAGTATTCATAATCGGAGGATTTGCATTGAATCATATAAGGAATAAGGAGTGAACGGTAACAATGTCTTTAGAATCCCCTTCATTTCAGATGATGTACACGATCTCATCTTCATTGTTGTATCCTGTGGTCATATTGCTGCTCATATCGGTAGTGTTTTCGCTGGGCCTGATCGGAGAGTTCATCTCAGAATATGCAAAACGTAATCGTGACGTTAGAGAATTGAATCGCATCGGACAAAAAGTACAGGAGAGTATCGGCAATTCAGATATGGAGGCAGCGGCTGCTCATCTCAGCACTATCAAACAGAATCATCTTGTCAACTCGTTTGCCCGCGATGCCGCCACATATATGGGCCAGAATAGGATCACATCCATAGAATGGCTTTCCAAAGAGTATGAGGTTCGGATGACCAAGAACCAGGAATATACCAAGCTGCTGTCCAAGGTTGCTCCAATGCTCGGTCTGATGGGTACCCCAATTTCCCTGGGGTCGGCTTTGATTGGCCTTGCCCAGGGCGATATACTTCAGCTTGCCAACAATCTGATGGTGGCCTTTGCGACCACGGTCCTCGGTCTGTTCTCAGGTATTGCCGGGTATGTCATGACATTGGTACGCAAGCGGTGGTACTGGCAGGATATGGCAGATATTGATTATATTCTGGAATCCATAGAGGTAATAGAATGAGGAAGAGGCGATCTCGACGAACAGGTATCCTTTATGAGGAAGATGACCAGAATCCCCTGACCGGTGTGGCGAACCTGTTCGATATAGCCATGGTCTTTTCAGTGGCTCTGCTTGTAGCACGTGTGATGTCATTCCAGTTGCCGGAATTGTTGTATCCCACGGCCGATGTGATCATCGTTAAAAATCCGGGTGAGGAAAACATGAAGATTATCATTAAGGAAGGGCAGAATATCGATGTGCTCAATATGACCGAACAGATCGGCGGAGGTACCAGTGAGGCACTGGGTACGGCTTATAAACTGGTAGATGGACGGGTTGTGTATGTGCCTGACTCGGGGAACGAAACCGGCGGTTAATTTTTTTGTACTGATTAGTAAAACCAACTTGATATAAAACAAGTCAAATATAATTATAGGATCGTTTAGAATGAAAGGTGTAGACATCCCGGTACAGCCGCCAAGCAAAGTATCCGGGATGTCCTGCACATTATTGGAGAGATAACATGCAGAATACAAAACATCAGTTATTGCTTTTAAGTGTTTTGATTTTGCTGGCGCTTTCGCCAGTTGTATCGGCAGAAGAACAGGTGACAAAGGTGTAACGTACATCAGTTATGTTCCAAATGACGCTCTTGAGATGGCCAGTGAGACTAATGATTATAGTGATCTCATTGAGTACACGTTCATCAACTACTATAATTCCAGTGCAGATGATGGGATAAGCGATAATCTTCGGGAAGCTGCTGAAAACGACTTTTTGGAAATACATGATGTTATTTTCTGTGATTACCTCGGAAGCACCATATTAAACGCTCCCGCAATAAACGAGAGTATGAGAAGTGCACAGGACAATGGAGTGGAACTATACGCATTAAGAACCATGGGAACAGCTCCGGAGTATCTGGATTACATTTCTGACGGAAGATATAAGGCCTTAAAAATGTGGTGCTTTTTTCGGGTCGATTGGCACACCACCATTTTATATTTTTTTGGAATAAAAAAGCAACTATGTAAGACAGGATCCGCTAAAGTGGGAACTGACCTGGTCTTGCTTAAAAAGATTTATGCCGAGTCTGAAAACGTATCAAATGTACCACACATTAACATTGCATTGATCACTGGATATGAAAGTTATGAACCCCAGTTTAATGCGCTTGTAAGCAGGATTAATGGTAATTCAATCTACAACATAAATGTCTCTATTACTATATGCGTTCTACAAGTGCAGGGGATGTTGATTTCAGTGATACTGACATTATCTATGTGAACATGTTCACTGATAGTGCTTCTAAACTCGAATATGCAGTTGATGCTGCGATAGCAAATGGTACAGTGGTTGTTGGTTACAATACACACCTTAACCAGAATATTCCGTATATTCCATCCATGTTTTCCAGTGCGGATGATTTACGTGACTATCTTCAGGATTACTGGATATACGGCGCAATGGATGCCTCATACTTTGATAACCTGATCTTTTTCCTCTCAAAGGAATATGGCTGCAGAGATGATCTTGATGTTGGGGCACCGGAAGGCCTAGAAAAAGCCATTTATCATCCTGATATGCATGCGTTGTCTCATTTCACCTCCAATGCAACTGAATACTTTGACTGGTATATGAGCAGGAACGCAACAGAACATTCCTTTAATGAGAACGCACCAACTGTTGGAATATTATTCTATAGCTCATACTATCCGGATGATATGGCAGTCTTTGATAAGCTCATAGAAAACTTTGAATCAAGGGGCATGAATGTGATCCCGTGTTACGGTTCAAGCAGTGAACATATGGATCCATTCCTGAACCATAGTCCTGAGACCCGGGTGGACCTGATCCTTTCGACCACTTACCGCAGCCAGTACTTCGATATAGAGGGTCTGAACGTACCGGTAATGAATACAGTTCTCAACGGTTACATGAACCTGAACGAGTGGCAAGCCATAGGCGCTCCGCTCCCCAATAATTACATGTTGAGGATGTACAGACCGGAGACCTGGGGCTGGATCGACCCGATCATGATCGCCTCAGAAGAGATCGATTCACAGGGTAATGAAATCTATGTTCCAGTTGACAGTCAGGTGGATTGGCTTGTGGATAGGGCTAAGGCACAGACCGATCTGTCTTCAAAGAACGAGTCTGATAAAAAGGTTGTTATCCTGTACTACAATCATGGAGGAGGTAAGGACAACATTGGTGCTTCCTATCTGGAGGTTATTCCCAGTATCAATAATCTGCTCACAGGAATGGCAAATGCAAATTATGATGTGAAAAGTTCAAGTATTCCCAATGAGACCGAACTGGTTGATCTCTTCGTGAAACAGGGTACGAATATTGGTACCTGGGCAACGGGAGAACTGGAAGACCTTGTTGAGACGGGGAAAGTAGAGTTAATTCCAGAGGATACTTACAAAGGTTGGTTCAACGAACTTCCTGAAGAACGGAAGCAGGGAGTGATCGACATGTGGGGAGAACCCCCCGGCGAGATCATGGTCTATAAGGATGATTCCGGTAATAGTTTTGTCGTGATACCCAAGATAGAGATCAGCGACAATGTCATCCTTGCACCGCAGCCCACACGTGGCTGGCTGCAGGATAATGAAGCTCTTTACCATTCATCAGATCTGCCTCCGCATCATCAGTACATTGCTTTTTACCTATAGCTTCAGAACGAGTTCGATGCGGATGTGATGGTTAATATGGAAAGACACGGTACTGTTGAATGGCTGCCCGGTAAGGAATTCGGCTTATTCAGAGATGAGTGGCCTGCACTTATGGTCGGTGACATAACGGTTATTTATCCATACGTCATGGATGGCATGGGAGAAGGTATGCAGGCAAAGCGCAGGGGTAATGCGGTCATAATTGACCATCTCATACCGCCTGTGGTGATGTCAGGAAGCTATGGCAACTACACAGCTGAGCGACAGGATAACCCGGTACAACACTCTTTCCAGTGATCCTGCCATGCAGGAGTCGCGTTATAATGACATTGTTAACCTGACACTCGAATTGCATCTGGATGAAAGGGTAAATATGGATATGTCCCAGAATATATCGACAAGGGAAGTATTTTTGGATGAACTTGATGATGTTCTCCGGGAACTGAGGACGACTTCAATGCCCTACGGTCTGCATATCCTGGGTACTTCGCCGAAAGGTGAACAACTCAGTGAGATGGTCTGTTCCATGCTTGGAAATGATTTCAAGGAGGAAGTTGGTCTGTATTACACATCTGAGACCGCACCGGTGTTGCTTATCGACCTTGTCCTGAACCAGGGAATCAATTCTACGGATGCTCAGGAGCAGGTTCTCGGAATTGGTAACACTTCCGATATAATGGATGGTTATCTTTTGACATCCACTGAATATGCCGGTAAACTCTGCCAGAGTGAGGATGAGATACAGCAGGTGCTCAAGGCCATGGATGGCAAATACGTGGAATCCAATCTGGGAGGAGATCCCATACTGCGTCCTGATGCCCTTCCATCAGGACGGAATTTCTATGCATTTGATGAGCAGCGCATCCCTACAAAACATGCCTGGAAGCTTGGAAAGGAACTTGCAAATGAAACCATAGAGGCGTATCGTGCTGAGCATGATGTTGACTATCCACACAAGGTAGCATTTATCCTCTGGGCAGGAGAATCCACACGTCATGAAGGTGTGATGGAATCCGAGATCCTCTATCTGCTTGGTGTCAGGCCTGTTTGGGATGAGGATGGCGATGAGGTGGAAGACGTCGAACTGATCCCTTCGTCAGAACTGGGACGTTCCCGTATAGACGTACTTGTACAGATATCAGGTCTTTATAGGGATACTTTCCCGCATAAAGTGGAGCTGATAGACAAAGCAGTCTATCTTGCATACAATGCACCGAATAATGAATACACTAAAGATGAGGAGCGTCCTACTCCTGAATATATTCCCTACGATCCTGCAGAGAATACGAACTATGTGCTAGAGAACACCAATAATATCTATGCAGGATTGAATACTACATTGCAGAACGAGACTGCATCAATGAGCATTGCTCTGCTCAGGATATTCGGTTCTGAAGATGGTGCATATGGTACCGGTATGGCCAATGCTATCGCTGCCAGTAATACCTGGGACAACAAAACCAAGCTTGCTGATATGTACATGGATAAGATGAGCAATGCTTATGGTGAATATGTCTGGGGGGAAAGCATGAAGGAAATAGTCAGCCAGTGGGATGTAGCAGGTGATTCAATAGATAATGAGAATATCTTTGAGGAGAATCTGAAAGATGTCAGAGTGATCTTACACAGTCGTAGTTCTAACACCTATGGTACAATGGATACGAATGATTTCTTCCAGTATGTTGGAGGATTGGGTCTGGTAATCGAGCAGGCTTCCGGTACAATTCTGGATACATATATAATGAACCTGCAGAATCCGGATGCTGGAAAGATAGAAACTCTGAAAACATATCTTTCCAGATAAATAATTACAAGATACCTGAACCCAAATTGGATTGAAGGTATGCAACAGCATGGTTTTGAAGGAGCTGGTCAGATGGGTGATTTCATCGAGAACCTCTGGGGATGGGAAGCTCTCAACCCTGACCTCATTGACGATCATGTGTGGGATGATGTGTATAGGACATACTTCTCCGATCTTGAAACAAGTGAATGGATCAAGAAGGCAAATCCCTATGGATACCAGTCCATGACCGCCCGTATGATCGAAACTGTTCGTAAGGGTAGTTGGGATGCGTCGGAGGACACTATAAGATCACTTGTTAGTGACTATGTGAAGGCGGTTGTAGAAACTGGTGATGTTACATGCTGTCACCACACCTGCGGTAACCCGTTGTTTGATAGTTACATCCAGGGTATAATGTCAGTTCCTGGAGTTGTCAGCGAGGAAACTGCAGCAGAGTACAACAGATTGATGCAGGAAGCCACACAGCGGGAGACCAGTACCACCACTACCAGCAGTAGTAGTGGCGGTATCGGTGAGCCAACGGTCGTCAAGGCTACGGACAGTGGTTCAGGCAACCAGACTCAGGCAAATGATGCCGGTTACGGAACCGCGACCGAGCAGGTACCTCTAAAATCGA
>CAYRGB010000066.1:0-6402 GCA_964423715.1 uncultured Methanosarcinales archaeon
GTGTGCACTTTCCAGCACCAGGCGGACCGAATAATACAACATTCATCGATATATCCTCCATACAGTTACCATTTACTCCTGTCCAAAGAACGACCGTACCATCGGATGCATCTCCATCATCTGTTCAGATGCGATATCCTCATACAGACGATATACAATACTCACCGTAAGCAACAGACCGGTGCCTCCTGCACCACCAAGAGTACCAAGCATACTTGCAACCAGTGTAAGAGCACCTATGAAGGCACCACCAATGATCGTGACCTTTGGTATATATCGGATCATGACCTTTTCGATACTTCCGACATTACGCCTGAAACCGGGTATCTGCATGCCTGAATTGAACACTTTCTGAGCAGTGGGCTTTGCCCCCATTCCAGTGGTCTCTATCCAGAACAGAGCGAATATGATACCACCAACTATTAGGAATGTAGCATCCACGAACACATGCAATCCTATCTGCCAGGTTGCTGGCACAGGAGCGCCGGAACTCGCAAAACTTTCACGGACAAGGGAAGGGATCCAATCATATGGACTGTTGATGGGATTTATGTAATACATGAAACCATTGATCGGAGTGGATCCCTGATATTCGCCAAGTATTGTGATCCCACGACCGGATAGAAGTATTCCTATCATCTGCAGGTTTGCCTGAAGTGCCCTGACCAAGATCATTGGAAGAACTGATGCATAGATAAGCTTTACAGGGAACCTACCTCTTGCACCCTTGACAGCACTGTGGGCCAGTGGTATTTCGATACGCGTACTTTCAACGTACACCACCATTAAGAATATAACTACCGTGGTCACCAGTGCGAGAATACCCCCACTAATAAGCATGAACATAAGCCCCTCTCCACTGAAAAGGTAGTCTGCACCAACATTCTGCACAATGTAAAACCACTTAGGAAGGATCCCGATCGGAAGACCTCCATCATCCAGTTTCCAATTGAACAACCCTGTAACGATCTGTTGGGATACGCCTGCAACAATGAACAGCCCAACACCGGAACCAATTCCCCATTTCGAGACGATCTCATCCATGAACAATATTAGAACACCACCGATACATATCTGGATGAATATCAGAAGTGTGACGACTCCAGTACTGGCACCAAGAGCGTTAGCTACATTTACATCTGGCTGAATGTATCCTCCCATTATCTGAGGCAATGCTTCCAGAATGATCATGACAAATACCATGAACTTCTGTGCACCCTGGAAAAATGCCTGATCTGATGGGTTCGACATGTCGAGCTTGATCACATCCGCTCCAACAAGCAATTGTAACACAATGGATGCTGTGACGATGGGACCGATTCCAAGAAGCATCATTGATCCAGACGCTCCCGCAAAGAAAGCTCGATACTGTTCGAACAGGTCGATTGAATCTGCAGACAAACCAAACAATGGTACATTTGCAAGCGCAAAATACAGTACCAGAATACCAAGCGTCCACATCATCTTGTTCTTAAAGTGAACATGCCCTTCTGGACCTGCCACCGCCGGCAACCTGTTAAAGATTGGTTCCAAAGTATCCTTGAAGCTCATTAACTACACCTTTCAGGAAATCTAATGAATTTTATCGAATTAAGGAATTTATCACATATTAATATTGGGTAAATCGAAATAAATAAAAGAGTAATACCATATCAGGCATCACTCATCGATCACAACACAGGATCCACCTGCACCCTCGATCTTCTCCTGTGCAACACTGGAGAAACTATTTGTTGTAACAACCATACTCTTTGTCACTTTGCCGGTCCCAAGAACCTTCTCGATACCAAGCTCTGCAAGATCCATATGATATACATCATCCTCGATCTTTGCAAATCCGTCCTCTATAAGTTGGTCTGCAAGTTCGTCCAGTTCACCTACATTTACAACCGATATGTTGTTACGTGTTTTCAAAGGACGCGTGAAACCGTGATTCCCACGAGTATATCCACCCTGAAGAGCACGTGTGAAATGGTGTTTGTTCTCCCCGGACCTACCACGACCTCCGCGGTTACCTGCACCACGTCGGTTCTTGCTAGTCCCTCCTCCACAGGTTCGCGAGCCTCTAAATTTTTTAGTTCTGTTCTTGCCCATAATACATCACCTCATCTTGTTCAACAAAACTTTGATGTCCTCACCATGGTTTCCTAGAACGCCGCCCGTCTGTACTGGCCTTTTTATGCCAGCATGCCCCTTTCGCGGAGGATGTAGCCTGAATACTGGTTTGAATTTAGGAATATCAGCGAGCTTTCCATCACCATTGCAAACAGCTTCTGCAAAGGAAAGGATTGAATCAAAATCCGTATTCTCGGCAATATATTCATCACTCAAGCGTGCGCTGCCCTCAAGTTTCCCACGGTTCATGAGCATCTGTCCAAGTGTCTCAGCATCGATCGTGCCATAGGCCACATAGTCCTTTACTTTCTGGAGCATTCCCTTATTGTTGGGGGATTCGTCAAGGACCACACAGTGGTTTATCCTCTGAAGACGAAGCATGCGAAGGGAATCCTCAATAGAACCCCTTACGTTAATACTACCACGCATTCTGATCACTGCGAACATCTTCAAACCTCCTTATCCTTATAGTTCAATGGAAGCTTGATCGTACTTGTCTCCTTCAGAGCATTGTATGTGGCCTTTGCGAAATTGAGGGTCGTTCTGGTTTGACCTTCAGTACGGATCCACACATCCTTGACGCCTGCTTTTTCAAGCACCTTTCGTGCAGTATCTCCGGCTGCCAGCCCAAGCCCACGTGGTGCAGGCTTTAATTCGACAATGACACTTCCTGCTTTACCATGAACTACAGATGGTACAGTGTGCGGTAATCCACAGCCACATTCCCATGATCCACATCCACGTTTTATGTAGATGATGTTCAGCTTAGCGGCACTGATAGCCTTCCTGATAGCAGGACCTACCTGCACATCCTTAGCCTGACCAAGTCCAACGAAACCATCGCCATTACCAACGATCACTGTTGCTCTGAACTTCACTCGTCTACCGGAGTCGGTCATCCTCTGGACCATATTGATGTCAAGGACCTCATCCTCCATTCCCGGTAGCAGTATATCTACAATCTTTGATTCCCTGATTGGTAAACCTGACTCTATGGCCTCATCCATAGAAGTGACCTGCCCCTCTGCGACGAGCATTCCTAGTCTGGTTTTGGGAACCCATTCTTCTTCATATTTGTATGCCATATAACCACCTTAACTGAATTCCGAAAGGATCTTTTCCTTAACTGCCTCGAAATTGGTTGGTAGATCAGATCCTTCCAGATATTCTGCCACGTGTTCTCCTCTTATCCGTTCATCCGATGGAAATATAGATGGATTGTGTGGGGCATCAAATCCTGAATCCACAACACCCTTTAATGCTGCATAGACACGACATCCAGGTGATGGAGCCTGCAGTCCCATATCCAGCACACCACTCTCATATCCTTTGTCAAGAGATCTGTATCCAAATAACAATCCGGTCAGATATGCAGCTGTGGTGTTACCAGTAGCTCCTTCATATCCAAACCTACGAAGATCGGAGGACACAGCTGAGGAAAAAGTTACATCACCTTGTGCCGAGGGGGCGACAAGCTGCAACCTCATCTGTTTTGCACTCTTTCGTACAACGATCCTATCCTCTTTAGAGAGTAATAATCTGAGTCGCTGGTGGTAATCCGTACGCCCTTCCCTTCGTCTCCTGAATGGGACTTTATATCGGGGTCCTGTTGCCATATCAAATCCTCCACATCGACCTAATATATAAATAATCTGTTCTCATTGTCTATTCCTCGGGTTCAATCCTTCCTTGTCAGGTTCAGATGTGATTCAAGATGTGCAACACTTCGATACTCGCCACCCTTTGCTTTGCGGTATACTTTACAATAGGTAGGTCTATCAAGAGTACCATCATCACGCAGTTCCTTGAGTCTGCGACGAAGGGCACGGATCTTCTTCATCCACTGCTCTTTTTTGGGATTACGGGCACCTTTCTTACCTTTACGTGAACCATGACCTTTGCAGTGACCATATTTGCGCTTTGCGTCCCTTGCTCTGGCGCGACCTCTGCTGACACCCTTTATAGGGTGTGCCTTGATGTGTCCATCTTCGATAAGGCCACGGAGGTCCTCCCGGGTAATAGCAACTGCAATATCCTCAGATGCATCCGGGTCCATCCATACCCTGTTAACACCACAACCAAGTATCTTGGAAGCGACTCTTTTTTGATTGGACAGGTCGACCATTTCACTCACTCCTGGTAGGATTCAATACTTTTATACCCAACTCTGCTGCCTTTGCTTCGATCTGGGCTTTCTTTCTGATACCCACTCTTCCAGAGATCCTGATCGCTTCACGGGACGCATCGATATTCTCGACGGCTCCGAGAGTTTCTACAAGAATATCTGCATAACCACATGGATGCAGTCCTTTGACTGCTCTCGGACTGCAATATCCGGTCTGGGCCAGTGCGCCTTTTCCAGCATAGTGTCTACGCTGCTTGCCTTGGAGACCTCTTGGACGTCTCCAATTTGAATCAAGACGCTTGAACTTGTGTGAACCTGCTCTCTTGAATGTGGGCTTTTTGCTTTTCTGAACCTTTCTGACATTGAACAAACGCCTAGTTTCTTCATCCATAGAAAGTCCGGATGAGATCGATTCACCGTTGTTCTCATTCATATTATCTTCCATTCAGACCACCTACACTATCTTCTCTACGATATATATTCCATCCTGGAACACACGGGGATCAAAGCGTTTGATCTTGGTCACCTGTTCGATGTTCGCAGCGGTCTGACCAACATTTTCCTTATTGATACCTGAAACAACTACTTCATCTGCACTAGTTTTTACAGTAGTTTCACCAAGTATATTCGATACCCTTGATTTCTTCTCACCAAGAAAATTGCTGATAACCAGCTTCTTTCCCTCGACCTTCAACTGCATTGGAAAGTGAGAATACACAATTTTCATCCGATACTCATACCCATCAACTACTCCATTGATCAGATTGTTGATGTGAGAGACGGTCGTTCCGACCATTGCCTTCTGCTTCTTTCTAATAGAAGTTGAATCAACGATCACTTCAGAATCGCCTACTGTGATACTAATCCCAGGATACCACAAGAACTTCTTATTGGTACCCTTCTCACCTGATGCGACAAACTCTCTCTCGCTATAGGAAACCGTCACCCCATCAGGAATGGGAATTGTTTTCTTCATTTCTTTTGCCATATCATCCCACCTCATCAGTACACGAATGATAATAACTGGCCGCCGATGTTCTTCTCACGTGCTTCGTACTGGGACATGACGCCATCTGATGTGGTTAGTATCAATGTACCAAAGTTCTTAGCAGGAAGGAATTGTTTTTCCCATTTCTCAATATCGCCGGATCTCACCGAAAAGCGTGGTTTGATAGCTCCGCACTTGTTGATCCTACCGGCCAACCGTAGATTATAGATTCCCGCTTTGCCATCATCCACAAATTCGAACTCTTCAACGTACCCGGCGTCCTTCATAACATTAAGGACATTGCCTATCTGTTTTGATGCCGGCTTGATCGTACAGGATTGTTTACCTACAGCCTCTGCATTCTTGATTGTTGATAATGCATCAGCAAGAGGATCTAATAATACCATAACTCCTCACCTCATGTATATTTTTCAAACCCCATGTCATGGGCGATCTCTCTGAAACAATGCCTGCAAAGGTAGATTCCATATTTGCGTACAAGACCCTGCTTCCTACCGCATCGTCTGCATTCGTTCGCACCTCTGCCAAAATTCTTCTTTGTCTGTACCATATTACTCTACCTCCACACCATATTTATCTTTAAAGAGGGAGATCGTATCTTCTTTCATGACCCTGTGTGAACTGGGGATCTTACGTTTCATCGCCCTTCGCTTGTTGATCCTGTAACCCGGGCGATTTACAACCACATTGACATCCATTCCAAAGATTCCGATATTCGGATCATACCGCATACCAGGATAATCGGTGTGTTCTTCGACTCCAAATGCTACATTCCCATATTTATCGAACTGGGAATCGTTCAGCTTGTTCTCGACGATATTGAGCGATAGATTGAGGAAATCCTCTGCGAGTTTACAGCGAAGTGTTACCTTGCATCCGATGGGTTCGTTCTTTTTGATGTTGAACGCTGGAAGGGTCCTCTTAGCATAGGTCCTTATTACACTCTGACCAGTAATGGCCTCAAGGATACCCTCTGCATCTACCAGATGCTGACCACTTTCTCCAACACCCATATGGACGACCACTTTATCGACCCTTGGGGTTCTCATAGGGTTACTCAACGACATCACCGCCCAAGTTGATCTCTGGCTCATTCTCGCCGATCACAAATACGTAATCCTCGATCGTCTCGAACTCTGTCTAACCTGAAATG
>CAYRGB010000067.1:0-6398 GCA_964423715.1 uncultured Methanosarcinales archaeon
ACACGGCACAGCCCAGTAGTATTGCATGATACAACCCTTACAAAATCCCTTCCGAGGGCTTCTTCATAGTTTGTTTCCGCGTTGAACGAGCATCCGGCAAGTCCATGTTCCTCTCCCCCCTGCCATATCGCTTTGACACCTGCTTTCTCGTAGGTCACTTTATTCTTCTCACCCACACCACCGGGTGTACAGTCGACTACGATATCGGCATTTTCTACCATGTCACCAACAGTTCCGGCAACCTCGATACCCGCATCTTTCATGGTACCGATCCGGTCCGGGAGTGTATATACATCAAACCCCTTTTCCTTTGCCATCACTGTCTCAAAATTAGGCCTTGTCTTTGCAACACCGACAAGCTGCATATCATCCTGCAGGATAACTGCGTCTGCAACTCGTTTGCCGATTGTTCCATACCCATTAATTGCTACTTTTACTTTTGACATTTTACGTACCTTCCCTACGAATTTAATACGAATATCCGATGATATCATTCCGTCATCTATTGCTTTATAATGTTTTTCTATTATACAAGCGTATTTAAAGACGCTCCCCTTCAATATCAATTAAACTTTATCGATTAAATCATTTTCCAAGTATAACGGTTTCCCCTTTTGAGAAGTTGACCTCTATTATGCTACCGGGAACGATCTGCCTTTCCCCAAAGATGCCGGTGAGCTCAATAAAGTCACCATCAACCACCATCCTTGTAACGGATTCCATGATCTGTTCCCTTTTCCCATCCTGCATAAGTATTGCATTCAATTCACACATCTTTACATCTCCTTTACTTGACGAGTTTTGCGACAGAACAACCCGGCGCAAGCCCCATGTCCTCTGCTACACTTTCACATTTGGTCCGCAGCAGGTAGGCAATTGGTCCAATGTCCTTCTCGGACAGGGTCTCATAGTTAGCCATGCCTTTACTTATTATAAGGGATGCGGTATCAAATGCTTCCAGGAGTTCTACTGGCGCTTCTTCAAAGGCAACTCCTATTGCATTTGAACCTGTGGTAAGGACACGGTCGACCTTCCTGGCAAGTCCAAGGGATTCAACGTCCTCCATGGTCACATCTGTGAGGATCGGGGAACCCCGGACCACAAGAGTTATCCGGCCTCCAGCTTTTTTTATGATCTCAAATACAATAGTATCGAGAATGATCTCTCCGCAGTTGTCGACGACATAAACAACATCATCCAACATATTGTACATTTCTGCCGTGTCATCAACATCAAGTCCTCTATCGAACACCTCTGCAAATGTCTTATCAAAGACATCTTCACCAACATCGAATCCCATGATCCCGAAGTCGAAATAGTTTCCTATCACAGAGGCAAGGACCGCCCTGCGAAACAATTCATTGTCGTCCGGATCGCCTTCGTAGATCAATGATCGGGCCATTGGGAGTACCTCACTGGCAACCTTATTGCTGATCTGTTTTAGTTCATAATATGGATCGTTGTCATTGAGCACATCATAGACCTTCCTGTGGATGGCAGTTGAGATAACACCGGCAGGGAGTCCTGGATGGTACAGGTCTTTGAGTACATCAATGCCCGCTATTACAGCTTTGCTGATAAGTTCCTCGTCATCAGTTGAGAGTTTTGCTTCGTAATGCACTCGTGAAAGCAAACAATATGTACATCTTGGATCAACTTTCATTGTTCTGTTTCCTCATCATGTTCTATATACAGCTTATCATAATATTATTATAACGGATATTGTAAAGGATATTGATAAATTGTTGGAATGAACCATATATCTATCGTTTTAATTTATTCATGCACATCCATTCGTGCAAATCTACGCATGATCTGGCATGTATGTTCTAATTTGTTATATTTTTAGCTCAGTTCATTAATTATCACTTTTACTTGCTTTACTGAATATTCCACATTATATCTCTCTTTGATCAGGTCCCTGACCTCTGTTGGGACCAAGTTATCTTCCTTGTTTTCGATCAAGATGGCCTGTAAATCACTTTTCTGCTGGTTGGTGAGTTTTGAAGGTCGCCCCCCTCCATATCGTGGAAATAGTCCCGGATACCCATCTCTATTCCATCGTTTTTGCCAGATGTAACCCATTCGTTTTGTAACACCTACTTTTGTTGAAGCTTCTTCTACAGAATATCCCAGATAGCGATATTTGATGAAGTACAGCCTGTCATGGATCTTGATCAGTGCTTCTGTGTATCTTATTCGCTTGTTCAGATCCTCTAAACTCAATTTCCTTTTAATCGGATACATTTCAGTTTTAACCATGCATACTCATATCGATTTATAAGTATAAATAGTTATTTCCAAACTGGATAACCTTTATATAAAATAAGTATTACATAACAGCCAGTGATGTTTACCAATTGAAGTGTCAGATCATGACAATTTGGATTGGTTACAACTAATAATATGTATATCTTGTAAAATAGGTGATTAAATGGGAAATCAGGAAATCTTAGACAAACTTAAGGACACGATCGTTAAACAGGATATTGATGGCTGTGTGGCATTGACCCAGGAAGCCCTGGATGCAGGCATCAGTGCATTCGATACCATCAATGGGGCCCTTTCTCCAGGCATGAAGGTCGTTGGTGACAAATTCGAAGTTGCAGAGCTCTACCTACCACAGATCATGATGTCCGCTCAGGCAATGAAAGGCGCAATGAAGATCCTCGAACCACTGCTTGCTGAGGAGAAGACCGGTGAGGGTGTCGGAACTGCTCTCACGTACGTGCAGTCAGGCGACATCCATGATATCGGTCATCGTCTTGTCACGACCATGCTCGGTGCCAATGGATTTGAAATCAAAGATCTTGGTGTCGACGTAGACAACGAGGATGTTGTTGAAGCAGTTAACAAGATGAAGGACCAGAAGATCCTCCTTGTCGGTTCAGCACTCATGACCACATCCATGCTCGGTCAGAAGGAAGTAATCGAACTGCTTGAGGAAGAAGGCATTCGTGGTGATGTCAAGGTCATGTTCGGTGGCGCACCCGTTACCGAGAGTTGGATTGAAGAGATCGGTGCTGATGGTACTGCAGAAAATGCAGCCGAAGCCGCCAGGAAAGCCCTTGAACTAATGGCAGCATAAAGGAGGAAATATCAATGACATTTACAAAATCAGTTTCATGCTTTGATTTTTATGACCGTGCAAAGAAAGGCGAGAAACGCACACAGGACGATTGGGACCTGATGACCATCCCGACGAAAGCAACGGAGCTCAAAAATAAGTATAACCTTGACTTTGGCAATGAGTTCATTCCAACTGACAAGGAGATGACTAGCAATCTTTTCAAAGCTGGTTTCGATATGCTTCTCGAATGCGGTGTCTACTGTAGTACCACCCGTAGGATCGTCAAGTACACCGAGGAGGAGATGTGGGATGCTATTAACAACCCCCACCGAGAGTTCCAGCTTGGTGTGGGTCGTGACGCAGTGTATGTCAATAAACGAGAGGTCGGCGACAAAGTTAAACCAATAATCCAGGGTGGTCCAACCGGTTCACCTATCTCCGAGGACGTGTTCATGCAAGTACACATGAGCTATGCTCTGGAAAAGGAAGTCGACACCATTGTGAACGGTGTAATGACCTCTGTTCGTGGCAAACCAACAATTCCAGGAAGCCCGTATGAGATCCTTGCAGCAAAGACCGAGGGCAGGCAGATCAAGACCGCATGTTCCATGGCAGGTAGACCAGGCATGGGCATATAGGGACCCGAGACCTCACTGTCCGCACAGGGCAACATCGCCGCAGATGCTGCTGGCGGAATGGGCTGCAATGACAGTCATGAAGTCTCCCAACTCAATGAACTGAAGATCGACCTGGACGCAATTGCCGTTATTGCACACTACAAGTCTAACAACGACATCATCATGGACGAACAGATGCCGATCTTTGGTGGTTATGCCGGTGGCTTAGAGGAAACAACCATTGTCAATGTGGCAACCCACATTAACTCCATGATCATGAGCAGTGCCAGCTGGCACCTTGATGGTCCGGTCCACATCCGCTGGGGATCCACCAACACCAGGGAAACCCTGGCATGTGCAGGATGGGCGGGTGCGGCTATCACCGAGTTCACTGACCTGATGACCGGTAACCAGTATTACCCATGTGCAGGTCCATGTACTGAGATGTGCCTGTTAGAGACTGCAGCCCAGTCCATCACTGACACTGCATCCGGCCGTGAGATAGTGTCCGGTGTTGCATCTGCCAAGGGTGTCATCACTGACAAGACCACTGGTATGGAAGCCCGGATGATGGGTGAGGCAGCACGCGCTACCGCTGGTATGGATATTGGTGAGGTCAATGGTATTCTGGACAATCTGGTCGCAAGCTATGAGAAGAACTATGCCACTGCACCAGGTGGTAAGACATTCCAGGAATGCTACGATGTTGAAACCGTCACTCCGACCGACGAGTACGTCAAGGTCTATGATGGTGCACGCAAGAAACTCGAAGATCTCGGACTTGTATTCTAAGTTCGATAATGCCAGCGGGTTCCGCTGGCATTTTTTTATTTTAATTATGTGTCATGGTTTTTCGGTATGGATTAATGTTGTTATTAAATATTATAAAAAAATATAGGGGATATCAAAATGGCCACATGGGCAATAATCAATGGAATGATCTACTTGGTAAGTTTTGCACTTATTGGGTGGGTATTGTGGGATGCCAGTAGAGTTTCAACTAAATAAAATTAATTAGGAGGAAGCAAAAATGGCTGATGATATACAGACGGAATCTATCAACTTGGTAAAGACACTACGGCCATACCATGTATGGGCCCTTGGTGTCGGTATTGTGTTGGTTGGAGAATATATGGGTTGGAATTTCACAGTTGCAAAAGGTGGTATACTTGGTTCACTCTTTGCTCTGCTGGTTGCCGGTACCATGTATATTATGGTCGCGTTAACTGCTAGTGAACTGGGTTCATCCACAAAACTTGCAGGCGGGCCTTATGATTGGGCAAGGTTATTTGTAGGACCGGGCGCGGCTGCAATTGTCGGTCTTGCTGTTTATATGGAATACATTGCTCTGGAAGCTGCCGATTCTATTGTCGTAGCATCTATAGCGCAATCTATATTCCCAGGGATACAAGCGTTCCCGGTAACACTGCTTGTTATTTCATTCTTGACCTTTATGAATTACCGGGGAGTTGTAGCAGCATTAAATCTTAATTTTGCTCTTACCTTTACCGCTTTGATAGCAATTATAGCATTCTTCTTTATGAATATCGGTGGGATCGGTGGGGCATGGCATCCTGAATATCTCATTTCCGGTGCTATGCCAAATGGTTTTGTTGGTATCTTTGCGGCATTGCAGTTCGGTCCCTGGTTCTATCTGGGTATTGAAGGAGCAGCAATGTGTGCTGAGGAATGTAAGCATCCAACAAGAGCTATCCCGCTTGGACAGCAGGCTGGTATGGTCACACTGTTGCTTGCAGCAGGTATGACACTCTATGTCTGTGCAGGACTCATTCCCACAGAGACTCTTGGTGTTTCTGCCTATCCACTGTTTGAAGCGGCATCCCAAACCGGAATCAAATTCCTTATTGCATTCCTTGCAATAGGTACGCTCTTTACATGTCTGGCAAGTGCAAACGGTACCGTCTGTGACTCATCAAGATCATGGTTCGCTCTTTCAAGGGACCACTTCCTGACACCATGGTTCTCAGCAGTACACCCAAGATACAATACCCCATACAGGGCAGTTATCTTTACAATGCCAGTTGCTATTGCATTTGCATTCAGTGGTTACCTGGACCAGGTCATTACATTCTCGATCACATCAGGATTGGTATGTTATGTGATGATCCCATTCTCCCTGATACGCTTCAGGAAGATGTTCCCCGAACACACACAGAAGGTGCGCCCATTTGTCGGAGCATTGCAACCCGGAATGTCATACTTCACGATATTCCTTGCGATCGTGATCATGTCAACATTGAACTGGGGTTACAGCTACAACCTCGTCTTTGGACTGGTGTTCTATATAGCCGCATACTTCTACTTCGCGTGGAGATATAGGAGCATAGAGGCAAAGCACGACTGGGGCGAAGATCTTGGATGGCCTGATCCAGTGAGGAAATGAACAGGAGGAGACATATCATGGTAGATGAAGCATTATATCACAACAAATTGAAGCAGGATGCAGGAGTTATCCTGGTACTATTGGGACTACTGTATTTCTCAGAGTCATTCATTACCTACAAGATCCTCTCCCTCCTATGGGGAACAGTTCCTGAACTCGGTATAATCTGGCCGATCTACATAGTATTCTTTGTATTATTGATCGGGATAGAAACAATAGGGTGTCTCGGAGTATACAACTCCATCAAGGGAAACATGTTCGACTTTGAGTATTATGAATGAGGAGGTAAAGACATGGAAGAAGTAGT
>CAYRGB010000068.1:0-6388 GCA_964423715.1 uncultured Methanosarcinales archaeon
AACGGGTGAGGAGAACTGTTCCATAGGATACCGCTATACTCACCGTGTGAGCGGCCGATCCAGTGAAGTACAGGATACCTATGCACAGGACACACGTGACCGACTGTCCCGAAAGGTTTCTTCCATCCCCGATCAAAAGACCCCTATATCGGAGGATAATGGGGATGACGATCCGGGAGATGAACAGGTGATCCAGGAAAGGGTGATCACCGCGGATCGCAACACTACCGTGATCGGATCTGACGTGGGAAAAACGGATGGCAAGAAAGAGAAAAAGGATATTGATAAGACGATGGCTCTTGAACTGCCGGACGACTATGAAGAGAAGTTCTGGTCAGAATGACCATTTATTTATGTTCCTGCTGCTTGATACAACATTGCGGATATAAGATGAAGCCCAGGAACCTTGTAGACATCTATGACAAACTGCTCCACGAACTTGGGCCACAGGAATGGTGGCCTGCAGATACGCCTTTTGAGGTGGTGATCGGTGCCATCCTCACACAGCAGACCCGATGGACAAATGTCGAAAAGGCCATATCGGACATGAAAGAACACGGTCTTGTGGACCCTCATAACTTGGCCAATGCCGAACCTGAACATATCGAGGGACTTGTACGATGCTGCGGATTCTACCGCCAGAAGGCGTCCCGCCTGCGGAATATTGCTCGATTCTTCGTCGACAATCCCCTGGACGATGTCTTTGCCCTGCCAGTGGGAGAACTGAGGGCACTCATGCTTAGCCTGCAAGGTGTTGGTAACGAGACCGCCGACAGTATCGTCCTTTATGCTGCCGACAAACCTAAGTTCGTTATCGATGCCTACACAACACGGATGATGCGGTGTGTAGGTATCGAAGGGAACTACATGCACTTGCAGCAACTCTTTGAGGAAGAGCTGCCTCCAGATGTGGAGATGTTCAAGGAGTACCATGCACTGATCGTTGAATATGCAAAGAAGTACTGTGGAAAGAAACGATGCGATACGTGTCCGCTCATGCAGGACGTGAACTAAATGTCAACGATGGACATAGCGACCTACCAGGAAATATATCGTTCCGTGGACAAGATCGATGACATTGACTGGATCTCGCAGAGGTTCTGCCAGCCTGTCGGAGTGATCTCTTCGATACTGAACCAGAAGGTGGTGAACAATGTTAAGAAGAATATCCACCAGATACAGAACAATGGAAGCAAGCATCTCCATCAGTGGAAACGGGGAGTGCCCATCCTGGAACTGGCACAGCAGTGCAACATCCCGGCTACCTTGATGACATCAGTCCTGATCAAGGAGATGGGACTTTCAAAGAGATATGTACTCAAAAATCTTGATGACATCCCTGACAGACGGCTGGCTGCAGAGGTCCGAACGGCACTGGACATCGACCACTTCTTTTCCCCGAAGGCCCACGATCTGCAAACCCGCCTGGGACAGATGGGGGAGATGATCATCGAGAAATGGCTAGTGTATAAACACATTCCCCACCTGACAGAGGAACAGCTTCGTGGGATGGACGTGTTGAAGACACCGGATTTCCTGCTGGACAAAACTCTTGTCGTTGATGGGATGCCCCTCCAGTGGATCGAAAGCAAGGCCGTGTTCGCCGATCAGCGAGAACATGCCCGTTATTGCAGGAAACAACTTCAGGACTATGAAGAATATTATGGCAATGGCATGGTCATCTACTGGTATGGACACATTGATAGCCTCGCAATGGAGGGAACCCTAATTAGAGACCATGGGTTCGATATCGAATTTGATTATGAGATCGCCAGGGATATCGTGGAACTGCTGAACTTCTCACTCAAATGGTGATCGATCAAAACAGGCAGAACTACTGTTACAGGTCCTTGTCCGGAAAGGGGACCGTGTTCATTGTATGCACATATAACAGCTCATCACCCGCATAGATAGCTACATCCTCAACGATCGAACCGTGAGTGCCTATTGTCTCGAGTAGGGAAGCCACCTCCGTGTGTTCGGGATCGCGCTGATTGCACATCTCAAAGATGTCCATCAGGGCTACGATGGTGGGTTTCTGGGGGGATAGGCTGATGCGTGTCATAGTAGTTAACAGCGTGTAGCCCTATTAAAACCTGTCGAAATCGTTCCGGTATTGTTGGGGACCCGATCACATAATAAGCAATGCCGTATGGTTGATCACAGCGCCAATGGTCAGCGCAAGGACTATAGTGAAAACCGATATTGCAACAGTGTCCCGAGTGCCAAACTCGTGTTTTAGTATTGCAATGGTTGCCACACATGGGATATAGATGGTTGTTACCACGGCGAACACGTACATCTGCAGGGGGGTCAGCACCATGGCAAAACTTGCAGTACCGGCAAGAACGGCCAGGATCTCCAGTGCCATTTCCTTTCGGAGTATGCCAAACACAAGGGCTGTGGCCGCGAACGCTGGCAGGCCAAGCAGACCTGTGAACAATGGTCCCACCGCTGCCTGGAAAACGTCCAGTACACCCGCTGCATCCAAAAATCCCAACAGCGCACTTCCGGCGATCAGGAGAGGAAAAGCGATATATATGAACTCCCGAATGCGCAACCAGGTCTTTTTCAGTATTGCGGTGGCGTCCGGTCTGCGCAGGGGAGCCATCTCCATGATCAGCCCTGTCCTCTCACCTGATAGACCTCTGCCCAGTATCCAGCCGGTAACAAGGATGACCAGAAACTCCAGCATGTAGATGGAGACCGCCGCCCAGTATCCCACAAAGGCACCAACAAGGCCCAAGATGATCACGGTCCTGGCAGAGCAGGGGATCAGTGTGATCAACACCGATGCGATCCTGCGCTCACGGAGGGTGTTCAGGGTGCGAGTGGCCATTATGGCAGGCACACTGCATCCGAATCCAAGGACCAGTGGGATCACGGCCCTGCCGTGCAGACCCACCCTGTGGGTCGCCCGATCCAACAGAAAGGCTGCTCGTGTCAGGTATCCGGAATCCTCGAAGATGGATAACATGATATAGAAAAGGCCGATATATGGTATGGCAATGGCAAATCCAGCCTCCACACCAAGAATGGAATATATCACAACGTTCTGCAGTATAGGATTGGAACCTGACAGGATTACCTGTGCCGGCTGGACCAGATATGTCTCGAACAGCAACACGATCCCTTCCTCTATGAAACCACCCACCTTGAACACCAGCATAAATGTCAGCAAGAGTGTAACAACAAGCCCCAATATGCCAACATATTCTGATGTCAGTACATTATCGATCCTGTGTTTCAAGGTACTTCTGGGCTCATTATATGAGACCACAGCATCCATTATCTGGCCTGCTTCGCCATAGAGATCGCGTATGATGGTATCAGAGAGAGGCATATCATGGACCTGTTCTATATCGGTCACAAGCAAGCTGGCGGCATGCATCAACTTGTCCGCATCATAGGGGCGGCAACACATATGGACAAAATCAGCATCTTGCTCAAGTGCCCTGATCCTGACGCCCTCTGATACATTTGAGAAGGCATGCCCCAGTTGTTCGATTGCATGACGAATATGATTATCATAATGTACCTTGATCCGATCACTTGATACGGCATGTGCATCGATAGCCAGGTTCATAACCTCATCGAGGCCAGAACCCTTAGTGGCGATCGTGGGTATAACGGGTACACCAAGCATACGGGACAGTCCCTCAGCATCGATCTCTATTCCCATCTCCTTTGCAGCATCTACCTGATTCAGGGCGACCACCACAGGGATATCAAGTTCCAGGATCTGCAACGTGAGATAGAGATTGCGCTCAAGACGGGTAGCATCCAGCACGTTGACGATAACATCCGGACATTCATGTAGAAGATAGCGTTTCGAGACCTTTTCATCCTCAGTGGCCGCACCCAGCGAATAGATGCCTGGAAGGTCCACCACATCGATCTTCTTGTCACCCGTCTTTATTGTACCATGGGTGAGCTCAACTGTGGTACCCGGATAATTGGATATTATCACACCCACGCCGGTAACCCGTGTGAAGAACGCACTTTTACCTACACTGGGATTTCCAACGAACGCAATGCTCTTATCATAAATCGGATCCGATTTCCGCCTCACAGCACACCACCACAATACATATCAGTAATGGCTACCACGTCTCCTCTGTCGTCTGAATGCAGAACCACCCCCACTAACGAAGATCTTACTCGCGATCTCGTTGCCCAGAGCGACCTCTGCGCCCCGGAGAAGAACAGATATGGATCCATGCTTCTGTTTGCGTTTGATCGTGACAGAGGCTCCTGCTATCATACCCAATGATGCCAAACGCTCCTTTGTCATATGCGGAAGGGTGACCATTACCACAGAACCCTCATCTCCTTCATTCATACCTGAAATAGGAATATATTCTTCTATCGAAGTAGGACATTCTATCGGTTTAGTAGAAGGAAGAGATTCACACATGCCAGAATCGTTCATGAAAGTACAGATGCTCTCAAGTACCAGCTCAGATATGTGGTGTTCCAGGATGCAGGCCTCTTTACTGGCGATCTCACGATCCATGTGCAACACCTTCACAAAGAACTTTTCGAGTATCCTGTGCTTGCGCTGGATCTTATCGGACTGCGTTACCCCTATTTCAGTCAGTTCGACTCCCCGGTAGGGAGTGTAGGTGACCAAACCTTCCTCTGATAACTTCTGTAGCATCTCTGTGACCGAGGCTGGAGCAAGCCCCAGCTCCTCTGCAAGGTCCTTATTCTTTGCAGGAGCCTGGTTCTTGCTGGTAAGATACTGTATGGTCTCCAGGTATTCTTCAATGCGATCTGTATACATGGTGCTCGTAATATGATATGATCAAGTCTTGATGTGCCAGAACGAACGAATGAACAATTAATAATATTAGGCATGCCTGAATACATTTGGTCGATTATATACCTGTTGGTATTGCATCGTGGAAAGAGGATAGATGAGCCATCATCCAACAAATACCATCGCGGCCAGGACCGTGGTCCACCGGCCCTCGGGATCACCATGGACGCACTTGCAGAAATGTGTGGTATCGATGATATGGCTACTTGCTTTGTACACATGTTCCCGTTCCTTCCAGGAAGATCCCACATCGAATTCAATTCCCAGCGTGGTCGCAAGCATCGTGGCTGCAAGGTCCTCGGCATATTCGCCCGCTGTGGTCTCATCCTCCCCAAAGGAATAATGTTCGGAGATATAACCATAATAGTCACTGTTCAAAGGCATGGCGTTCCCGATAGCTGCCGCTACCAGCCGATGGGGTTCGTTCGTCTGGTTCTTTGCAAGCACGCAGTATACGATCTCACCCGGACTCAGGTCCTCAAGACCTTCATCCTTTGACACGATCGAGCATTTTGGCGGCAGGATGCTTGAGACACGTACAAGATTGAACTTCTGAATCCCTGCATCCCTCAATGCAAGCTCAAAGGATGCCAAACGGTCCTGATGCATACCCAATCCTTTTGTCATGAATGCTTTTCGGGGGATCATTGAAATTGATACACAGATTATTGATAAATATATTTCGATGGCAACGTGATCTGACAGAGTGCCGGTTGTATCCTGACTGTTCCAATACCATATTTGTTATGTTTTTCAAAAATATTGGGTAGATCAAGCAGA
The DNA here is from genome assembly GCA_964423715.1 of uncultured Methanosarcinales archaeon. Taxonomy (GTDB): domain Archaea; phylum Halobacteriota; class Methanosarcinia; order Methanosarcinales; family Methanosarcinaceae; genus JAIOTO01. The sequence continues at coordinate 5,603 of CAYRGB010000068.1, forward strand.
TTATAGAGTTTTTCAACGATAAGGGTGATTCAAATTGGAAATGATATATTGTTGTTTGAAACTATATCATATGTTCTTAGTTTGGTTTGCATTTTTGGTCAACGTTGTTATATAGCTCCGTAGACAAGTAAATATAAGGGATTACAATGAAAAATATCATCTGTGCAGAGCAACCCGTCGAAGAATACATTATCAAAGAAGAGCCATACTATCTTCCAGTTGACAATGAAGTGGAGATATTTACAGCTGCCTATGAAAACAATCTTCCAGTTAACCTGAAAGGTCCTACAGGTTGTGGAAAAACGCGTTTTATGGAGTACATGGCCTACAAGTTAAAACGCCCCCTGATAACTATATCCTGCCACGAGGACCTTACAGCCAGTGACCTTATCGGGAGATTTCTTATAAAGGGAGAATCTACCGAATGGAATGATGGGCCCCTCACAAAATCTGTAAGATCCGGGGCCATCTGCTATCTCGATGAATTCGTGGAGGCAAGAATGGACACAAGGGTTGTCATTCATCCCCTCACAGATGACAGGCGTATCGTGCCGATCGATAAACTCGGAGTAATACTCCATGCTCCCCCCGAATTCATGCTATCCATATCCTATAATCCCGGATACCAGAGTGTTTTAAAGGACCTCAAGCAAAGTACGCGCCAGAGATTCGTGGCCATGGACTTTGAGTATCCACCTGCGGATCTTGAGACTGAGATCGTGGCATATGAAAGCGGAATCGATGAAGAAACTGCCCGCACCCTTGTAGAAATAGGGCAGAGGATAC
>CAYRGB010000069.1:0-6375 GCA_964423715.1 uncultured Methanosarcinales archaeon
AGAGGATACGAAACTTCAAACAACATGGTCTTGAAGAGGGGGTCAGCACACGACTTTTGATATATACCGGCATGCTGATTCGTTCTGGCATCAATCCCATAGAAGCATGTAAAGCAGCAATGATAAAGCCGATTACAGATGATTTTGATCTCCAGAGAAGTATAGATGAAATAGTATATGCCATTGTGGAGTGATCTCTATTGTCCGAGGATACCGGGGATTTAACAACTCTGGCCCCCATGGTTGCAAAAGCCTACAAGGAATCCCTGCCGGAGATCACGCCCCTGATAGATCCGGAAGTGTTCCAGCTATGGCAATCTGTGATCAAAGATATTGCCGATAAAGATAAAAATGCGGCAATTGAATTGATCAAACAAACAAAAAACGTCTTTTCAGTGATCCCACCCCAGCAACGCGAAAAACTTCTGGTATCATCCAAGAAGTTTATTGAACTTAATATCCAGGCTTCCCTTACGTTTTTCAATAATGCACCGCTTGCGATGGCTATGCTCGAGGATCCCGATTTCAGGAAATGGGAATCTATGGCCGCGGATCTCGCAGGGGAAAATGCAGATATTGCGATAATGTTCCTGAAAATGACACCACAGATCCTTAATGATCTAGAAATGGAAGAGCTGTTGGAATGGGTGAAAATGGGAAAAAAGCTGCTGCCATCCGGCCCGCAGGTCGCAAATGCTTTTTTAGAGGGTTGTTTCAGCGGACTGGCAAATTCATTTCGGAACACAGACAGGGAAGAAAGAGCATATTTACTTGATATTGGCGTGCAGCTTGCACTTATAAACTGGAAATGTGTCCAAAGCTACTTTGAGAATGCACCTGAAGTTCTCACAGAACTCACATCAGAAGACTTTGCTAAATGGGTAGCTGTTGGAGAAAATATCGCAGAAGAAACTACATATTATGGTTCGGAGTATTACAATAATTCATTTGTTGCCCTGAAAAAAACAAATCCGAAATACTACGGAACAATTTTCAGGAATGCCCGATTGCTTCTTGAAAAGGAGAGGTTACTTGCAGGGATCTATTTTGCAAACCTTCCGGAAATTTTGTTAAGTATTCATCCGAATGAACTCGGAAAATGGGTGGAAACAGGAATCCGGTTATTTGAAACAAACCGGAAATTTGCTATCGGTTATTTTAGAAATTCAAAGGCCCTGCTGGAATATCTTGATGTAGCAGAACTTGAAGAGTGGGCTGTAAATGGCCTCTCAATATTTGAAAATGATCCATCCAATGCCGGATTATATTTCTCATTAAAATCCAGAAGCTCAAAAGAATTTGTTGAACAGTTGATGAGTGGTGTTGCTCTTAAAAGGGTATCTAAGATCCTGAAGTATTACGCATTTGGGATTTCAGGAATTAACTTTATAATTCGGTCACATAACTTTTTGCCGGTGGAACATGCTGTGTCCACACATCCGGTAGTATCAGGCAGAGTAATTTATCTGGCACCAACAATGAAAGGCTACGGGGATTTTGAAGACAACTTCAGGATTTACAAACTTAGTGTAATGCATGAAGTTGGACACGCCCAATTCGGGACTTCAAAATGCACTGTTGGAGCTCTTTTGCCGTTGTTTGGAAAAATAGCAGCAGATTTAGACACAGCGTTCCTGGAAAATCTTGCCGACACGGGGAAAGAGACAATTAAAACAGACGATGATGAAAAACAAGGAGTAGAAAATGAAATAATGGTTAATTTTTCAGCTGCAATAGCCAGGTTCCCAAATCCATTCATCGCAACAGATATAATGGGAATCGTAGAGGATATGCGGATTGAATATAAGACCGTGAGCCTGTACAGGGGATTGCGCAGGGAATTTGAAAAAGTAAGGGGACAAATGGTATTGGACAGGCAACCACCTGAAGGAATACTTGAACAATTTATGGAAGCCCTGCTTCTGGTTTCAGTTGAACATGAACCACTATTTGAAATCGATGATGAACTCAAAGTGCCAATTGAAAAAACCCGTAACTTGCTGGGAAAGAAAATTCTACAGCCGGATTCTTCAACCTTTGACTCCCTTGAAGTGACCGTTGAGATTTATGACATTCTTGAAGGACATCTAGGCTCCCTGAAATTCAGAGAATATAACTTTATTCGGAACCTTGAGTACCGGGGACAGGGGATTGGACTTCCCTCTGTCCCAGAGAAAGAAAAAGAGTTTAAAGAACATATACTGGAACGCTTTATTCCGCAAACGATATTGGACCTGGATGAAGACGACATGATACAGGAAAAACTGCAATCGGGTCCGAGATGTGCAATTTCGAAAAACTGGGACGTGCTGGGGAGTTACACCTATGACGAATGGGATGCACAGATAAAAGATTACAAGTCCGAGTGGTGTACCGTCTATGAAGTGTCACCTAAAGCTGAATCCAATGAATTTTATCAGGATGTAATAGAACATTATACACATGAAATTTCACTCATACACCGCATTTTCAAAATGATGAAACCCGTATCATTTCGTAAGCTAAGAAGACAAACTGACGGGGATGAACTCGATTTCGATGCAATTACAGAAGCTTTTACAGATCGAAAATGTGGGATCAATCCAACTGATCGCCTATATATACGAAGGGATAAACGCGAAAGGGATGTTGCTACCCTTTTCCTTATAGATATAAGCGCATCTACAGATAAAAAGCTGGATAATGGCAAAAGTATACTGGATGTGGAAAAAGAAGCTCTCATCATAATGATCGAGGCACTGGAAAGCATCGGTGATAAATATGCGATCTATGCTTTTTCCGGTTCTACCAGAACTGATGTGGAATACTATAGCATAAAGGATTTTGGTGAAATTTTCTCAGAAAATGTTGAATGCAAGATTGGTGCTCTGGAGTCTGCATACAACACAAGGCTGGGATCTGCTATCAGGCATTCCATAGCAAAGCTCAAGCAGGTTGATGCAAAGATTAAACTTCTGGTTTTACTTTCCGATGGTGAACCTTATGATTTTGGTTTTGCTGACGGGAGATATGAGGGACAGGTTGCCATTGAAGATACAAGAATGGCTATTCAGGAAGGTAACACTCTTGGAATGCATTTCTTCTGCATAACCGTTGATACCGAAGCAAGTGATTATATGGACTCGATATTTTCGGATGTGGGATACACAATTATTGATAATGCTATCACTCTTCCGGAAAGGCTTCCAATTCTCTATAATCATATAACAACCTGAGATGTTCGATCTTGAATTAAAATCGTCATAAAGAGATAGGGACAGTAGAATGGAAAATGTAAGCGATGAAAGTCAATTGGAGGTTCTCCTGATCGGACCCTATGGATATCCATTAAATAGATGAAACACCTATGGCAGACCAGAAATAATATGTGAGATCTGGATCCGATCATGAAGGATCCTTGTATTCTATACCCAGGAATCGGTGAAACATAACATGGCAGATATGAAACATTGGGCAGACGTTATCGCAGATGATGCAGGTACGATCAACAAAGAACATCTTATCGCTACCGGAATAACACCATCAGGACACATCCATATAGGGAATATGCGTGAGGTGGTCACTGCAGATGCTGCGTTCAGGGCCCTGCTCGACAGTGGGACAAAGGCAGAACTGATCTATATCGCAGACACTTTCGACCCGTTAAGAAAGGTCTATCCATTCCTTGATGAAAGTTATGCTGAACATGTGGGCAAACCCCTGTCCGAGATACCCTGTCCCTGTGGGAACTGCAAGAACTATGCGGAGCATTTCCTCAAACCGTTCCTTGAGGCCATGGAACATCTGGGGATCAGACCCACAGTATACCGTGCTGATGAGCTATACAAGAACGGCGAATATGTCGAAGCGATCAAGATCGCCCTGACCAAGCGCGACGAGATCGCAACGATCCTGCAGGAAGTATCCGGGAAACCCCCTGCCTCCAACTGGAGCCCGTTCAATCCTATCTGCCAGGAATGTGGAAAGATCAACGCCGCCCATGTGACCGGATTTGATGCGGATGCCGAGACCGTGGATTACACCTGCAATTGCGGACATTCCGGCACCGTGCCCATGAAAGGAGGTGGAAAGCTCACATGGCGCGTGGACTGGGCAGCCAGATGGAAGATCCTGGGAGTGACCGTGGAACCCTTCGGCAAGGACCATGCATCAAGGGGCGGATCCTATGATACGGGAAAAAGGATCGTGCGAGAGATCTTCGGATACGAGCCACCGTATCCGATCGTCTATGAATGGATCATGCTGGGACAGAAGGGTGCCATGTCCTCATCCACAGGTGTCGTGGTCTCCATATCCGACATGCTGAAGGTGGTACCACCTGAGGTCCTGAGGTACCTCATCATACGGACAAAACCTGAGAAACACATCAAGTTCGATCCAGGCCAGCCTCTGCTGACCCTTGTGGACCAATATGAGCGCCTGAACGCGAACCCCGAGGCAGAGAAATACGACCTCCGTGTACTGGAACTCTCCCATGCAAAGGGGATCTGCCACACGGACATCCCGTTCAAACACATGACGACCGTCTATCAGGTAGCAGACGGGAACCTTGACCGCATCATGGCCATCATGAAGAGAGCAGGATACGATACAAATAATGAGAAATGCATCCAGGAATTGGCCAGCAATGTGGGCAACTGGCTTGAGATGTATGCGCCACCCTTTGCGAAGTTCAGCGTGAAGGACAAACTGCCAGAACAAACATCGACCCTGTCCGATGAGCAGAAAGCCTTCCTGGGAGCAATGGCCCGGATACTTGAGGACAGCGGGGAACTCAGTGGGGAGGACTACCACAACCTGATCTACACTGCCAATACGGAGGGCTCATCCCTTCACACAGCAATGGCCCGGATACTGGGTGTTGACGAAGAGGAGGTACAGGTCAATCCAAAGACGATGTTCGGGGCCATCTACACGGCATTGCTCGGCCAGACGTCCGGCCCCAAAGCTGGATGGTTCCTGTCATCCCTTGGCAAAGACCTGCTTATCCGGCGGTTCAGAGAGGCGTCCACCTACCGCCCATAATGTGTCCTCCCCACCACCGACCCCACTTTTCCGCCTGGGAGAGGGAACATGCCCATGTGGACTGGGGCGGGGCACGTTCCACCTCAGAGGTGCGCTCGAACCTGCGGCCCGGCCAGCGCATCCTGGATGCGGGCTGCGGGAAAGGGAGGTACCTGCTACCTCTTGTGGACAGCTATGACATCTGTGGCACAGATGTATCACTCATCGCCCTGCACGCAGCAAAGGAGAGACTCACCAGACGGAACCGGGACGCACCCCTGATGGCCTCATCCATCACACACCTGCCCCTGACCGAGCGGTCCTTTGACGCTATCCTGTGCTATGGCGTGATGCAGCATCTATTAGCAGAGGAACGCCACGAAGCCGCCGCTGAGTTCGAACGTGTCCTTGCACCCGGAGGCTTGGTCTTCTTCGAGGCCTTTGGTATCCAAGATATGCGGTATGGCGGGAAGATGGTCGAGCAGGATACGTTCCTGCGCCAGAATGGGGTGATCTACCACTATTTTACAAAAGAAGAGGTTGCGGTCCTGTTCGGGAACTTCGAGGCGGTGGAGATCCGGGATACCATTCGGGAAAAACGGTTTCGGGGCCGACCATATCTCAGGCACATGGTCAACGCCGTGTTCAGGCTGCCTGATCAGAACGCTATGTTGAGATAACTCAGCAGTATGATCAACAGTGCACCGATGGGGCCGGCCAGCGCGCATACCAGTATCACGATCCATGAATATGCGATACCGAGACCAAGTACGAGATTTGCGGCCACCAGTATGACAAAGCCGACGATGGTGTTCACCACCATCTTCTTGATAGTTTTCAATATCTTGTACAGAAGAAGTGCCGCTATAAGGGCAATTATGACTACTCCGATCTCCGGTCCTGCTATCATGTTTATCAGGATAGGATTGAGTACGTTGGTATTTAATGGTTACTGCTGGAACCAACAGATATCAGTAACATGAGTCCCATATCAGTGGACAGTGTGGCCAATACATTGAACTGTGACCGCAGATCACATCTCTCCAAGCCCGTCCAAAAAGCCCCGCACGATCGCCTCAAGTTCCTCCAGATCCGCATACTCCCTGACATCGATGTAGGGATTGCCGAGGATCATGGCCGAGACCACTGCTGCCGGGGTATGCACACACAACACCGGCAGTCCCCTGGCAATGGCACTGCATACCTCATAACCCACACCGGTGGATGCAACACTGACCTCGGCGACCAAGCAATCACTGATCCTGAGCGCGCCCATATCACGCTCGTATATCTGGAGCTCGCTCATCTCAAGTTCCTTATCCTCCACCTGCTCGTCGGCCACATGAGCACTGACCACCTCATGGCCCATGA
>CAYRGB010000070.1:0-4275 GCA_964423715.1 uncultured Methanosarcinales archaeon
GAGGAGGAAGTGAAGGTTGAGGTAAAAGAGGAGGTAAAAGAGGAGATAAAGGAGTACTGGGACCTTACAAAGGAGCATGCTTTCTTCAAAGATGGTGAGGAAGAAAAGGCATGGAAGAACTTTCTCGATGAAAAGTTTGGTATTGGTGTAAAAAAACTAAAAATATTGGATATTGGCGCCGGCAACGGCTCTTTGACACTCCTCCTTTCCGGTATGGGACATGATGTTGTAGGAATTGACATATCAGAGGGCATGCTATCGGTGGCAAGAGAGAAGGCAGAGGAAAGAGGAGTTAATCCGGATCTGAGGATTGGCGACGCCGAATCGCTGGAATTTGAAGATGAGAGTTTCGATGCCGTTGTTAGCCGGATCGTCCTCTGGACGCTTCCTCACCCGGAGAAGGCAATTAGCGAGTGGAAACGAGTGTTGAAGCCCGGCGGGAGGGTGTATACGTTTGAGATCGATTCATCCGGCAGAAGGAAGGCTAGGTGGATTATGAGAAATCTGGGACTTCTCCTGATCACTCTATCTGAGCGGAAGAATGCCTGGAAGAGGTCGCATTACAGCAAAAGAGTAAACGAAAAACTCCCGCTCGGCTTCGAGAAAGCTTCTTCAACTACTATCACTAAGGTGGAACTCTTCCGGAAGGGCGGATTTGCGGATGTCTCGGTCTTTGCGATGGAGGGTGTGAGCGAGATATCCCGGAAGAATCGGGAGGACGTTTCACTGGGATACAAACTTGCACGGGGTGACATTGGCAATCATGTATGGTACTACATCAGGGGATGTAAACGTGAGTAGGTGATAATATGAAAGATACGAAGAATATAATAAAGGATTACTGGAATGAGAGATCGTCAACCTTTGACCTCTCTCCAGGACATGTCACAGCTAGTAGAAAGGAGAAGGAAGCATGGAAATCTCTTCTTCGAAAGAAGATTGGTGGAGATACGGGTGAGGTCCTCGACATAGGCGCTGGCACAGGTTTTCTTTCAATCATGCTTGCTGAGATAGGGTATCGAGTTGTTGGCATTGATATATCAGAAGAGATGATGGGGAGAGCAAAGAAGAAAGCGGTGGATCGAGGTGTTGAAGCCGAGTTCAAGTTGGGCGATGCTGAGAATCTATCCTTTGAAACCGGATCATTCGATGCAATCGTAAATAGAGCAGTCCTCTGGACTCTTCCCAACCCGGAAAAGGCACTTGCTGAGTGGAAGCGTGTATTGAAACCTGGTGGAAGACTCTGCTTCTTCCTCCATGAACCACGCCCTAATGGAATAACACATCGATTCCGTAAACAGCTTGGAAATATAGTTGTTCTCATTGCAGAGAGAAGAAATCCCTGGAACCAACTCCATAACAGCGAGAAATTGGGAGCAGAGCTTCCATTCAGGGGTGGTGTGGAGCCGTCTGTGATAACAAAGCTTATAGAGGAGAGTGGATTTGAGAAAGTCTCTGCAGAGCCGATGGTTGAGCTAGGCAGGCTAAAAAGAGATGGTATGCCTCTACATTATAAAATATCAGCCGGCAACCACGTTCAGTACTGCTATACTGCTGTTAAACCGAATGGTGGTGAGTGAAGTGAACTCGGATATGGAATGTCAACAATGTTTGAAACATTAAAACGCATTAATATCCTGGAAAGGATAACAAATCAGGATGTAAAGGGTTTCTCAGATATGAGAAAGTTCTTAATCCTTTGCATCCTTTTTGCGGTGCTGTGCCTTGCAGCAGCCATCGCCATGGTACTTGGTGCATATAATATCTCTTTTGTAGATGTATATGCAACTATCATCGCTAACCTCAGTCCCTTTCAGGATGCATCCAGTATCAATAAACTACATAATACCATAATATGGAACATACGGTTGCCAAGAGTCCTGTTAGCTATTATAGTAGGTGCTGCCCTTGCAACATCTGGTGCGGTCTTCCAGGGATGTTTCAGGAATCCACTGGTCGAGCCCTATATTCTCGGTGTTTCCTCCGGGGCGGCGTTCGGGGCGGCACTGGGGATTGTTTATCCCCATATTTTTCACTCTATCCAGATATCGGCCTTTGTTTTTGCCTCACTTGCCGTTATGGCTGCCTATACGCTGGCAAGAACGCGAGGTCAGACCCCGATCATCACTCTCATACTTGGAGGTGTCATCATTGGTTCTATTTTTTCAGCACTGGTCTCCCTCCTAAAATATACGGCTAATGATTCCTCATTACGTGAGATCGTGTTCTGGTTGATGGGCGGGTTCTACTATGCCACCTGGAATGACATTGTCGTTACCGTAACAATTGTGGGTCTGCCTTTTCTGGTACTGTGGATGTATGGCTGGAAACTGAATATTCTCTCAATGGGGGATGAAGAAGCCCGGGCACTGGGTATTAACCCGGAGAAATCCAAGATGATCGTGGTCGCACTTGCAACACTTGTCACAGCTGTTGCGGTTTCAACTGTTGGGATTATCGCATGGGTTGGTCTTATGATGCCCCACGCAACGCGAATGATCCTTGGACCTGATCACAGATTTGTGATACCTTCTGCGGCAATGCTTGGCGGGATCTATCTTATCATCTGTGATACACTGGCACGGACGCTCACGACTTCCGAGATTCCTGTCGGGATTATCACATCAATTGTGGGTGCACCATATCTTTGCTATCTTTTGAGAAACAAAGGACGTTCGTTACTTGGGTGATTCTCATGCTACAGGTAAAAGATATCCATTTTAACTATGGATCTACTCAGATCCTTAAAGACATCTCTTTTGATGTTGAAGAAGGACAGCTCTGCGGGTTATTTGGTCCAAACGGATGCGGAAAGACCACACTTTTCAAATGCTGCATGAAATTTTTAAAGTTCCATAAGGGTTCCGTGATCATGGATGGTATGGACATCAATGAGTGCAGGATCGAGGATATGGCCAAAGTAGTGGCGTACGTTCCTCAGGAGCATAAGCCCCCTTTCCCATATTTGGTAAAGGAAGTGGTATTGATGGGAAGAACACCACATCTTGGAGGTTTTTTTGGCGTCAAACGTGCTGATAAAGAAAAAGCACTGGACGCACTTGAATTGCTGGAGATCTCCCATCTTGCAGAACAACCTTACAACGAGTTGTCAGGCGGACAGCGCCAGATGGTATTGATAGCACGGGCAATAGCCCAGGAAACAAAACTGATGTTCTTGGACGAACCTACCTCTGCTCTTGATTTTAGCAACCAGTTAAAAATCTGGAAGCTACTGCGCAAGGTGGCTGATCAGGGAATTACCATCCTGGCGTGCAGTCACGATCCGAATCATGTCTCGTGGTTCTGCGACGACGTGGTGGTTATGAATGAAAATGGGATCATTGGTCAGGGCCCTCCCTACCATGTGATCACAGAGCCCATCCTCGATGAAATCTACCAGGGTATGTGCACAGTCAGGAGTCTGGATGGGACTAATATGGTATTGCCTCGTGATGTGGCAGTCAAAGAGAAAGACGGGACGTCAAGACAGATGCCGGCGCTTCGGAGAGATGTAGAATAAACGGATGAATTACATGGATGAAAATACGATTGATTGGAATGAAGTCTGGAAAAACCAGATGCTAAAGAACATTGAATCGAAGTGTGCCGTCGAGTGTGCCCGAGTATGGAATAATAAGGAACGAGCAACGCAATACTGGAAGGCGGTGCAGAATAACAAAGAACAAACCCAGAAGACCATCGAGGGACTTGCGCTCACAGCGGATTCCCGAATACTGGATATTGGTGCCGGCCCAGGAACACTTACGATTCCGATATCCCCTCAGGTAACTCATGTAACTGCAGTAGAACCCTCCGAAGGTATGATGGGTGTGCTGCAGGACAATATCGCAGAGTATGATGCCGACAATGTCACCTGTGTTCAGAAGCGGTGGGAAGATGTTGAAATAGAAGCCGACCTTGACGGCCCTTATGATGTGGTCATAGCTTCTTATTCCTTAGGTATGCCTGACATCAGGGAATCGATCCAGAAGATGATAGACGCCTCTTCGAGATATGTCTACTTATACTGGTTTGCCGGGGTCCCCTCATGGGACACCAATTACAAGGCACTCTGGCCATCCCTCCATGAGGGCGATTATCACCCAAGCCAAAACTGCGATGTGATCTACAATGTGCTCTACCAGATGGGCATCTACCCCCATATGCAGGTCTTCCCGGTTAATCATTTCAACCGTTTTCAGTCTATTGAAGAGGCTGTTGAACATTTCAGATCCTTTTACAATATCACTACAGACCATCAGGAATCGGTTCTTA
>CAYRGB010000070.1:4285-6334 GCA_964423715.1 uncultured Methanosarcinales archaeon
GAATGGATCATATACTTCTGTGAAGATGTGGTGGGGAAAACAGACAGGTGAGTGATTACTCAAATTTATTTATATAATATATCAAAAAAAGAGGATATAAAAATGAAATCTAATTTACAGTATTGCGTTCTTGTTACTGTATTGTTGAGCGTCCTGTTGAGTGCAGGATGTATGGGAAATGCGAGTGATGATATCGCAGTATCCCAAGAGCAGTACCGGACAGTTGTCGATAGTCGCGGAGTTGCTGTGCAGGTGCCAATAGAGATTGAAAAGGTGGCCACGATCGATGATGGCCTGATCGAAGGGGTTATGACTACAATCGGTGTCCAGGATACTCTTGTGGGCATAGGGTCCAGCTGTTTGCAGCGAAACTTTAACTACAGCTACGAGACCGTCGGTGGGGAGACATTTAACTATGAGGATGGAATGAATCCGGTCACCTATCTGAACCCTGGGATCATGGACCTTCCTTGCTTTGCAAAGTCCGGCTCTGCGGTGAACTACGAAACACTTGCAAGCCTTGAGCCCGATGTGGTGATCGTCCGCCTGGGTAGCTGTTCACTGCGGTTCATTGATGATGAAGGTACACAAAAAAGCATCGAAACGATCGAATCTCTTGGAATACCGCTGGTCGTTTTATACGGATCAAGTTGCTATGATGATGCAGATGTGTCTACCATCTCGGATGAAATTCGCATCATTGGCCAGGTATTTGACAAAGAGGCCGAAGCTACCAAACTCGCAGAATATCTTGAAAGCCAGGTCGACTTCATAAATGAGCGGACAAAAGATATTCCTGATGAAGAAAAACCTGATGTGCTGATTTTTGGAGCATCACCAAGAGCCCGGAGTGCTGGTGGGGCAGGTCAGGTCTTTGGGCTTGATACGATCGAGTCGTTCTTTATTCAGGACCTCGTCCATGCGAAGAATGGTTTTCAGGAGGCCGGGAACTTCAAGATAGTGAGCGGCGAGCATATATTAGCATTGAACCCTGATGTGATCGTGCTCTGCACTGCATCTGGATACCACCCACCACTTGAACTCTATGAGGCACCTTACTACCAGAACCTGCAGGAACTGGACGCCGTGAAGAACAGACGGGTTGTATCATTACCATGGTCACCCTGCAATTGTGCAAAACGACTTGAATACCCGATCGATGTAATGGTGATCGCAAAGGGTGCATATCCGGAGCGCTTTGAGGACATTAACCTTGCTGAGTGGCTGCTGGACTTCTACCAGAACGTCTATGGTGTGGATATCGACACCGCAAAGGAGCTGCGCTCAGCCCAGTGGATGGACTGGACTCTCGAGGATTGTCCCACCTGCGGTTAAATTCTTGAATCCATATCAATTAAGATTTGATATGGATCTCAACATTTTTGGCATATGGATCGTGAGCGGTTTTCACTGACGAGGGTACCTCGGCATGTGCACGCGGTAAGGAGTATGAACGATATGAGGACTAACTATGAATGAAAATATAATTGATTGGAATGATAACTGGAAAAAGCTTATAGATGGCCGACAAAGCTCCAATCACAAAAGCAGCGATACCAGTCTATGGGACAGCAAAGAAAACGCAGAGCGCTTCTGGAAACGATCACAGGAAAATAGGGGAAGAGTAGAAAAGACCATAAATGAACTTCCTATAACAGCCGATTCAAGGATACTTGACATCGGAGCAGGACCGGGGAGCCTAGCTATTCCTCTGGCCAAAAGAGTATCCCATGTAACTGCTGTCGAGCCTGCAAAAGGAATGATAGATGTTCTGCAGGAGAACATCAAAACGTACGGGATAGATAATATCAGTTGTGTCAACAAACGCTGGGAAGATATTGATGTTGAGAACGAACTCGATGGCCCCTATGATGTGGTAATCGCATCATATTCACTGGGAATGCCGGACATACAGGACGCAATACGAAAAATGGAAGCCGTTTCCTCAAAGTATATGTGCCTGTACTGGTTTGCAGGTGAGTCACCCTGGGAATACCATTCCAGTCTCCTCTACCCTGCCTTATATGGGACGGAATATGTTGCCGGCCC
>CAYRGB010000071.1:0-6332 GCA_964423715.1 uncultured Methanosarcinales archaeon
CTGGATAGGTGATGCCAAGGCGGCAACCCCTGTGTCCAAGCATTGGGTTTGTTTCACTAAGGGATTCTACACGTTCGATCACTTTCCGGACCTCATCGATATTATCTTGGGATGCATTGTTCGCTTCGAGTTCCCTGAGCATTTCGGTGAGTTCCCCGTGTTTTGGCAGGAATTCGTGCAGTGGTGGGTCAAGGAGCCTGATTGTCACCGGATAGCCGTCCATAGCACGGAATATGCCAATGAAGTCCTCCCGCTGCATGGGCAGGAGTTTATCCAGAGCCTTCCTCCGTGCGGAGTTATCCTCTGCCATTATCATCTCTCGAACTGCAGGAATGCGATCCTCTTCAAAGAACATGTGCTCCGTCCTGCACAGTCCTATCCCTTCGGCACCGAAGTTTCTGGCTATCGTAGCATCGTGTGGCGTGTCGGCGTTGGCCCGGACCTTCAGGCTGCGTACTTCATCGGCCCATCTGAGTATATCATCCATATCGTCTGTCACACCAGGCTCGATAAGTTCTATTTTCCCTATGATGACGTTACCGGTACTGCCATCGATGGTGATGAAGTCTCCTTCCTTTACTGTGATATCCTGGATTGTGAGGATCCCCTGATTCATGTCGATGGTTATGTCGCCACAGCCTGCAACGCAGGGTTTCCCCATACCACGTGCAACAACGGCTGCGTGTGAGTACATTCCTCCACGGACTGTTAGCACACCTTCTGCTGCGTCCATACCGCCGATGTCTTCCGGGGATGTTTCCGTACGCAATAAAATTGTCTTGATACCGTCCTTTGCTTTCTCTTCAGCATCCTCTGCTGTGAATACGACCTTACCTACTGCGGCTCCAGGTGAGGCGGGTAGACCAGTGGCTACCACATCCATTGAGGCGTCAGGATCGAGTGTCGGATGCAGGAGATTGTCGATCTGAGCAGGGTCCACACGTCTCAGGGCGGTCTTTTTGTCAATAAGTCCCTCTTCCACCATTTCGGTGGCGATACGGATGGCTGCTGTGGCTGTTCGTTTGCCTGTCCTGGTCTGAAGCATGTACAGTTTGCCTTTCTGGATCGTGAACTCGAGATCCTGCATGTCTCTGTAATGTTCCTCTAGCTTGTGTTGGATGTCCTCAAGCTGATAATATATCTTTGGCATGCTGTTCTTCAGATCATCAATAGGTTTAGGTGTCCTGGTACCTGCTACAACATCCTCTCCCTGTGCATTGATCAGGTACTCTCCAAAGAATTTCTTCTCTCCGGTGGCGGGATCACGGGTGAACGCCACACCTGTTCCGGAGTTGTCTCCCATGTTGCCATAGACCATACTCTGGATATTTACAGCGGTACCCCACTTGCCTGGTATTTTGTTGATCTTGCGATATTTGATGGCACGCTGGTTGTTCCAGGAATTGAACACGGCATCTATGGACATCTGAAGTTGTTTCCTTGCCTCCTGGGGAAATGGTTTTCCAGTGTGTTTCTCGATCACTTTCTTGAACTTTTCGGCTAGGTCTTTCAGGGCATCAACATCAAGTTCAGTATCCTGCGTGACGCCAAGTTCATTTTTCTTCTCATCAATGAGGGATTCAAATTCATTGTACTCTATACCAAGCACAACGTCAGCAAACATTGTGAGGAAGCGTCTGTAACTGTCATAGGCAAAACGTTCGTTCCCTGTTCGAGTGGCAAGCCCAACCACGGATTCATCGTTAAGACCGAGATTTAGAACGGTGTCCATCATTCCTGGCATGGATATCCGGGCACCTGACCTTACTGATAATAAAAGTGGGTTCTCATGATCTCCGAATCTCATGTTGTTCGCTTTCTCGAGTTTTTTGATTGACATATCGATCTGTTCCATTAACCCTGATGGATAATGCTTGTTTTTCAGGTACAGCACACAGACCTCAGTAGTTATTGTAAATCCTGGCGGTACAGGAATTCCAATACTTGCCATCTCCGCTAAGTTTGCGCCTTTGCCCCCAAGCAGGTCTTTCATACTACTTTTACCTTCAGTTTCATTATTTCCGAAAAGGTATACAAATTGTTTATCAACCACGAAATATCCTCCCATGGAACAGTTTCAGATTAGTACTCGGTGACTCAACGAGGTTATTTTATTTTAAGTTTGCCGACTTGATAGACATTTTAGATCGGAGATGTTCTTTATTCCATTTCTATTACATTTCCTAATTTTTTTGGATTTTATTTACCATAGGGCTTGATAATAAAGAACTTGCGATACACTTATATAGTACAGGTTTCATCTCTAAATAGTTTCAAATCAACTTATATGTTGCAAATAGGATGATCTATGAAAAGGCTTGGGACAGCATTGTCAGTGTCAGGAAGCAGAAAATTAATTGTCAGAGGGGATGCTATGTCCGTCAGATCAATTGGTGATCTACCAGCCTTCAACTCGGTAGTTGTAAACAAAACGGTAACGAAGATCGGGAAAGTTGCTGCTATCATGGGACCTGTCGATCATCCGTATATTGCGATTAGAGCATTTAATGATGTGTCTGATCATGAGCTAAGATCCTATGTCAAAGAAAAAGTTTACGTCCTATAATTGCGGTATTGCCTATCTATAATTGATAGCGTAACAATAGATTATGATATTTTATGAAATGGGATATATGGCGTTCACCTTCATCTGATAAACCGAGGTATAAATACAATGGTAGAAGTTGAAAGAGCAAGGTATTCTGATACTTCAGAACGAGACAAAATGCGTGCTATGATCAAGGCGCGTAAGCAAAAAGAGAAGAGTGCTGAAGTAGTGGAAACTGTACAGGAATGTCCAGAGTGTGGAAGTCGTAATCTGGATAGGGATTATGAGCGAGCTGAGCTTGTATGCAGTAACTGTGGGCTAGTTATTGATGCGGACTTTGTTGATGAGGGGCCTGAGTGGCGTGCATTCGACCACGATCAGCGCATGAAGCGTTCCCGTGTCGGTGCTCCGATGACCTATACCATCCATGACAAAGGTCTTTCTACGATGATCGACTGGAGGAACAGGGACTCTTATGGAAAGTCCATATCCTCCAAGAATCGTGCGCAATTATATAGATTGAGAAAATGGCAGCGTCGTATCCGTGTAAGCAATGCTACGGAGAGGAACCTAGCATTCGCACTATCCGAACTGGACCGGATGGCCTCAGCTCTTGGTCTGCCGCGTACCGTGCGTGAGACTGCTGCTGTGGTCTATCGAAAGGCCGTTGATAAGAACCTTATACGTGGAAGAAGTATTGAAGGTGTGGCTGCCGCAGCGCTGTATGCAGCGTGTCGCCAGTGCAGTGTACCCCGAACACTGGATGAGGTTGGTGAAGTATCAAGGGTCAGCCGAAAGGAGATCGGGCGTACTTATCGTTTCATTTCCCGTGAACTGTCGCTGAAACTGATGCCAACATCACCCATTGATTACGTGCCAAGGTTCTGCTCGGGTCTGAACCTGAAAGGAGAGGTGCAGTCAAAAGGTGTTGAGATCCTGCGTCAGGCATCAGAGAAAGAGCTGACCAGTGGTCGTGGCCCTACCGGTGTGGCTGCCGCTGCGATCTATATCGCGTCGATTCTGTGCGGTGAGCGCAGGACCCAGCGTGAGGTGGCGGATGTTGCCGGTGTGACCGAGGTTACCATTCGGAACCGTTACAAGGAATTGGCAGAGGAACTGGACATCGAGATCATTCTTTGATCTGATATTTATATGATCGGGGGATATGGCAGATCGATCGTAATAGGTCTGTTCTGTTATCCTTCAAAATATTCTTTTATGATTTTATCATCTTCTAACCCATGTTCGAGATTCTGGATATGCTGCTTGTCGGCTTTGTGGTGGGCCTGACCGGTGCACTGGTGCCAGGTCCAATGCTCTTTGTGACCATAGATAGCTCTCTGAAGAGAGGATGGGTCGCTGGTCCACAGGTGTTCCTCGGACATGCTATGATAGAATTTCTGGTATGCTTGTTGATCATTTATGGTATGACTTCGTTCATAGGTGAACGCGAGATGTCTGTGATCTCCGATGTGGGCGGCACTGTTCTTATTGTGTTTGGTGTCCTGACGATCAAACAGGCGAGGGGTGCCTGCGATGAGCTACATATCCGTAATAAGGTGATCACCAATCCGGTGTCTGCAGGCTTCCTCTCATCGGCGTCCAACCCTTATTTCTGGGTATGGTGGATGGCTGCGGGCAGTGCTCTTGTGCTAAAGGGACTTGAAGCAGGGATGTTGGCGGTGGTGTTTTTTATGGTGGGGCACTGGTTGGCGGACATTGGCTGGTTCACGGCGGTATCTGCATCCTTTGGTCGTGGCAGAGGGCTGATGTCTAAAGATACATACCAGAAGGTCCTGGTCTCATGTGGTGTCTTCCTGATCGGTTTCGGGGCTTGGTTCGTTGTGTGGTGATGTATCTATGGAACAGTTATGTGTACGGGTTGCAAAGAAGAGTGGAGAGCAGGTCCGCAGGGCTCTTATAGAACTGGGAATGATTGATCATTCTGCCAGGATCGCTTCGGATGACAATTATCTTTATCTTCCGCTACTGGGGGAACTGGCTGCTGATCATATTGCTTCCCTTCCTGCCGATGCCCGGGTGATGGAGCACGAGTTCTGCCAGCAGGAGACGCATCCCAATCTGGAGGATGTTCTTGGGTTCGTACCGCATTACGAGGTAGTGGGCACTATCGCCA
This sequence comes from uncultured Methanosarcinales archaeon, assembly GCA_964423715.1. Taxonomy (GTDB): domain Archaea; phylum Halobacteriota; class Methanosarcinia; order Methanosarcinales; family Methanosarcinaceae; genus JAIOTO01. Next base: position 4,686 of record CAYRGB010000071.1, read on the forward strand.
TCATCAAAGCCGATGAGCCACAGGCAGAAAGGATCGCCCAGGCACTGATCGATCTTCATCCTCATATTGGGACGGTGCTGGGTGTCACATCTGCTGTCGAAGGTGAATTCCGCACGCGCCAGTTCCATGTGCTTGCGGGGGAGGACCGGACCGAGACCCTTCACAAGGACCATGGCTGCCGATATTTGGTGGACCTTGCTCGTGTATATTTCACTCCCCGCCTTTCAACGGAGAGGCAGCGCATCGTGGCACAATTGGAACCCGATTCAGTGGTGGTGGATATGTTTGCAGGCGTGGGTCCCTATACGATCCCATCTGCTCGTAAATGTCGATATGTCATTGCTATTGATAAAAATCCGGATGCAGTTCGCTTTTTGAGAATTAATGTTGATATGAATTCGGTGGAAAATATCGAGGTGATAGAGGGTGATGCGAATGATGTGGCTCGTGGCAAGGGGGGCGTGGCAGATCACGTGATCATGAACCTACCTCACAGAGCCTACGAGTTCCTGGATGCTGCTATCACTATGACCGGGTCGGGTGGTATTATCCATTACTATGCAATGACATCTGATGATGATCTTTTCAAGAGTTCTGTCAAGCTGATATGTGAAGCTGCCCGCAGGGTCGGGCGCAACATCAAGGTACTCGATACACGTACGGTCCGATCCTATGCACCTCATCAGTATAATGTGTGTATCGATGTGAGAATCGATTGATCGGAGCGAAATGGTTAAATCATAATATCGGTATTAGGATACATCCAGTGCCGCCGTGGCTTAGTGGTATAGCGACTGATTCGTAATCAGTAGGTCGAGAGTTCGAATCTCTCCGGCGGCTCTTTACAATCGGTTTGAAGCCTATACCTTTGCTCTCTATTTTTTTCAGGATATTGTATACGGCCTATATTTGACAATGTACGGTGGTAATACCTATATATATTTCCTGATATAATGTTCTCTTAGAAGTGATCGATTAATGAACACGGATATACTGGTCATTGGCGGAAGTGCAGCTGGGATAGTGGCGGCTGCCACTGCAAAGAAACATTATCCTGAGAAAAAGGTTATTCTTGTGCGAAAAGAGGAAAAGGTTCTCATTCCCTGTGGCATTCCTTATACTATGTCGATGTTGAATGGGTTGGAATACAATTTGATACCAGATGCAGCTGTTACGGGAAAAGGCATTGGGCTCATCATTGATGAGGTGGTGGGCATAGACAGGACAAGTAAATGTGTTGATCTGGGGTCAGGTGATCAGCTTGGATATGAGAAGCTGGTGTTGGCTACCGGTTCCAGTCCACTGGTTCCACCCATCACTGGTGCTAGTCTTAGTGGAGTGTTCACTATTAAAAAAGATTTTGATACGGTCCGCGCGATCAAGGGCAGGCTGGAGCAATCGCAGAATCTGGTGATCGTTGGTGGAGGCTTTATAGGCATTGAGTTTGCGGATGAGTGCCGGAAAAGAGGGGACATCAGGGTGTCTATCGTGGAGATGCTGGACCATGTCTTGGCCTTGGCATGTGATGAAGAGATCTGTGATATGGTAGAATTGAAGCTCAAAAACAAAGGGGTGGATATATTTACCGGTTCCAAAGTAGTTGAGATAGTTGGTGTGCAGGAGGTAGAGGCTGTACGGCTGGACAAT
>CAYRGB010000072.1:0-5326 GCA_964423715.1 uncultured Methanosarcinales archaeon
CGGTCTTATCGAGGAGCAGATGTTTCAGGGTATCTGACGGGAGATGGTTCCTCTTGTAGCCGATCAGTTCCTCCAGTCGTACGAGGATTGAACGGATCAGTTGCTCCTGATCGGAATCCAGGGTTGTTAGATGATCCTGGAGGACCGCATATATCCCGTCACCCTGCACTCTTCCGGCCCTGACCAGTTTCTTGGCCATCTGGTTGATCGTCTGCAGGTTGTGTTCACTCACACCTTCCCGTAACAGCACCTTCGCGAACGCAATGCCATTATTGAACGGATCGGCGACCACCTTCATATAGGCCAGTGCCTCCTGGACCACAAAAAACTGTTTCAGCTGCATGTTCCCCACATATTCCACAGGCACCATCCGGCGTCTCAGGGCCTCACTGAACTTCTTCCCGTCAGCCCGTTTCCTGGAGAGGATGTATATATCCCGGGGTTCCACACCGTCCTCGCTGACAAGCCGCTTGATCTCATTGGCGACCCATTCCGCTTCACTGGTATCGTCCGGTGCCTTCACGACACTGACAGGTTTCCCATTCCCATTGTTCGATACAAGATGTTTTTCCTCCCTCTCGGGATTATTGCGTATCAGTTGCTGGGACAGGTCCACGATATGGTCCGTGGACCGGTAGTTCACATCAAGAGGGATTTTCCGGAGGGAGGGATAGAACTGTTCCAGCTGGTTGATATTGGACAGGTACGCTCCCCTGAACCGATAGATGCACTGGTCATCATCCGCAACACAGGTGAGATTCCCCCTGCTCTCCAGCAGGTGTATCAGGTGCAGCTGGGCGTAGTTCGTGTCCTGGAACTCATCCACAAGGACGTATTCGTACCGTTTTTGGACAGTGTTCCTGACCCTCTCATTATCCTCAAGCAGTCGGCAGGCTAGGACGATCATGTCATCATAATCGATGAAACTGTGATCCCACTTGTACTGCTGGTAATGTTCGTAGAACCGCGCAAGGTCGCCCAGCTTCAGGAACCGGTCCGTCCCATCGTCACCGTCATACTCATCAACAGTCGCAACCGAGGCCAGTTTCTGTTCAACATATCCTTGCAGTAGTGCAGGCGATACCAGATGATCATGGTACTGGGAAACACCTTCCAGCAGGTTGGTGATGAGGTCGTAGGGTACCGGAGGGATCACAATGTTCTCAAACCCGAACTGGTCGATGTGCCTGACACCCCATATATGAGCATGTTCCTTTGAGATCAGGCGCACTCCCCGATCGATCCCCAGGTCCAGGGAGAACTCGCGGATGAGCCCGTCGCAGAAAGAATGGAACGTTGACACCGTGATACCACTGTCCACACCGATCTGTTGTTCGATCCTCTCCTGCATCTCGCCTGCGGCCTTTTCGGAAAAGGTGAGTGCCAGTATCCTGTCAGGCGACAGCCCGTCCTCAATGAGCTTGAAGACCTTCTTCGTGATGGTCAGCGTTTTCCCTGACCCCGGGCCTGCCAGGATGAGTATGGGTTCGTCTGTGAAGGTTACTGCATCTGATTGTTTTTCGTTGAGGGCATGCGTGTCCAATGTTGTGGCTCCTGGGGGATGATGCTTATCGTTGACATTTTATGCAGACATGTCCAGCTGGGTGCCTATAATTGTATTGAGTTGTTGGATAAACTCGTCTTTCTTGCCGAACGGCACGGTCGCACCGGCTGCAATATCATGACCGCCACCGGCACCACCAAGCTGTGAACAGATGGTTTCAAGAGCCATGGAGAGGTCAAGTCCGCGCCGTACAAGGTCCTGGTTTCCACGTGCGGATACCTTGTATCCGTCATCCTTGTCAGCGAACGCTATGATCGGGACACGGCGGTTGCCTGATATTGAATAACTCATGCCTGCGACGATCCCGACGATCGTATCCGGGATACGATCACCAGCATCAAAATACTGCAGATGGTCAAGTTGGGTCATGCCCTGTTCCCTGACAAAATTGAGTCCATCGACAAGGTTCTTACGATGGATCTTGAGCAATGAACTTGCTTGTTCATAGCCTGCATCCCGATCACCCATACAGACACTCATACCAACATTGGCATGTTCGTACCGTCCTGTGGCATTGAGCAAGGTGGAAAACTCCGTAGCATCACGCATTTCCGTGCCTTCTTTCTCGTTCAACAACAGGTAGCCTTCACCGACCAGCCGACTGACCTTGTACGCTGGCAGACCATTGCTCAGGCCATATTGCATCAGTATCGATATGATCCTTTTCTTCTCATCGACTGTCAGGTCGATCCAGCGCCTCCATTTCTCATCCCCTGCAAGCCGCATTCCGGCATCATGCAGAAACTCAATACACGCATCCTCACTGCCGGTAAGGCCAGGCAGGTATGGATCGGATGCGTACTGCAGCAGTTTGTACAGAGGTCGCGTCTGTTTCCCGAATAATGTGATATCGGTCTTCGCAGCGACGATATTGTTTTCCATACCCTCGTTCAGGATCTCCCGATTCAAACTGACCAGTTTCCCGTGTTTTCGGTTTTGCATATCACCGATCGCACCCACGATAGCGAGTCCAGCAAGATCGGTGTTATTGCCCAGTTGATTTGCAAGGATGTAGCTTGTACCTGCACCAGATATCTCCACAGAACCATTTACTCCGAACAGATGCGGGTTCAGGTGGTTGTCGATCTCACCCTGGGGCCGGTGGTGGTCCACAATGACTGCATTGATCCTGTTATTCCTGATATGCTCGATCTGGCCACTGCCAAGATCAGTAAAGATTACAAGCTCATGGTCCTGGCTACCGAGTTCATCGCAGATAGCCTTATCCAGCTGCCTGACAAATCGGATGTCATATTCAATACCCGCACGCTTAAGGGCCGTACATATAATGGATGCCGATGTGATACCATCCGCATCAATGTGGGACACACATTGCACTCTGGTATGTTTGCGTATCTCGTCCGCACACTGGGAAGCACGTTGTTTCATGTTGTCCATTTTTTCTGACATGATGATCACTTTTGTTATTTTTATTCAGCATAGTATTATCGAATAAAACTTATGAATGAACTGTGCATTATTTTTTTAGATCACTTTCAGCTATAATTTTCAGGAATATAAATAAACTCAGTAGTCTCAAGAGTTTCTCCTTGCTCATGCAGAAGATGTTGCATTTTCCTCATTCAACTTCCTGTAAACACTCCTGATCATAATCTCTTTTACTTTACTTGCAAAATCAGTATCATCCATGATCTTTGCAAAGATGTCCTCATTTTGGTCCATACGTCCGATCAATGTATCTATAAAGATGTCCTCAAAACCAAACTTGAAATTATCGATGGTATTGTTCCTTGCCTGCTTTGAAAGGTCTTCATTTGCTACAAGGTCTGCTTCTATCTGTTCAAAGAAAAGGCGGTCTGCATCGGTAAAATCTGTTCCAAAGCGGTCGTTTAACACCTTTATTATCTCGGAAAGATGAGCTAATTCCTCTTTTTCTTTCCTCATACCGACCTCTGAAGCAGGATCCAGTTCTCCATTTTCCTTCCGGAGGGGGATTGAGCCTTCGCTTATCTTCTGCAAACGGTAATATTCCAATGCTACCTCATCATCAAGTTTCAGCATTTCTGAAATGTCCTTCCTTGGCAGCTTTTTCAGGAGCATACGACCATATGCATACAGTTTTTCCAGTTCTATATCCTGGAATGGCATTATCTGGGACAGGAATGAATACAGCCTGACAAAAGTGGTCAGTGTATGCCTGAAATCTTCCTGATCTTCTTCGGCTGCAATTCCCCTGTAACGTTCAACAGCAGGGTCGATGTAAGCATTAAGTTGAGCATTGTCCTTCTGAGTGTGTCTGTTCTCTGAGCGGAAGAAGACATTGCAGAAGTTGTTAACTTCCGTTTGCCAGAACACCTGTGCAGATTCCAATCTTCCCTTAAGGTCATAGAGAAGGTTCGGGTCTGTGCTTTCGGTAAGTGTGGTTTGCTGGTAGTAAGGCTGGAATGACATTAGTATATCGTCTTTGTCGTTGACAAAATCCAAAATGAACGTATCTTCTTTGCCAGCATGGATTCTGTTCAGTCTGGAAAGTGTCTGTACAGCTTTTACACCTGAGAGTGCTTTGTCAACATACATTGTGTGAAGAAGAGGCTGGTCAAATCCGGTCTGATATTTCTCAGCTACAAGAAGCAAACGGTATTTTTCAGTATTGAACTTCTCAGGCAGTTCCTTTTCACTAAAACCGTTCATTTCAGACTCTGTGAATGAATTGCTATATTCGTCTGTTACCGTTCCTGAAAAAGCAACGAGTACCTTTATGTCGGAGTAACCTTTTTCTTTGATATAGTGGTCGAATTCCTGTTTGTACCTAACAACATGTGGACGTGAGGAAGTAACGACCATTGCCTTTGCCTGACCACCGATCTTTGTCATGGTGACCTGTCGAAAGTGTTCTATCATGACCTCTGTTTTCTGTGCAATGTTATGAGGATGAAGGGATACAAACCTTGCAGCTGCACGTCTTGCTTTCTTCTTGTTAAGTGAGGGGTCGTCTTCAATGGTCTTTGAGAGCTCAAAGAAGGTCTTGTAGGTTACATAGTTCTTGAGAACATCCATGATGAAACCCTCTTCGATTGCCTGTCTCATAGAATACAGGTGGAACGGTTTTTTTTGACCGGATTCATCCTCTGTTCCAAAAACATCGAGAGTTTTGGGCTTTGGTGTCGCTGTAAAGGCGTAGAAACTCAGGTTTTTTTGTGGTCTACGGGATGTCATCACCTTTCGCATCTGGTCCTCGGCATCGTTATCTTCTTCCTCTCCGTAACTTTCCCCGCCCTCTTTAGAGATGGTATCCATGTCAATGACCGTAAGGGCTTCCTTCATCTTCTCCGAGGATTTACCGCCCTGAGAACTGTGGGCTTCATCGACGATTACGGCATACTTCCTTGCAGGCATGTCTTCTACTTTGTCAATGATGAAGGGGAATTTCTGCAATGTGGTAATGATTATGTTCGTGCCGGAGTTGAGGGCTGATGCCAGTTGTTTTGAATCCCTGTCGATCTTCTGAACAACTCCCTGTGTGTGTTCGAACTGAAAAATGGTATCCTGAAGCTGTTTGTCAAGCACCCGCCGGTCAGTGATCACAACCACTGAATCGAATACGCGGTTGTCATCACTGTCATAGAGGCACGATAAGTGATAGGCAAGCCATGCAATTGAATTACTTTTCCCACTGCCTGCGGAGTGTTCGATGAGATAGTTCTTGCCTGAACCGTTCTTGTGAGTATCAGACGCAAGTTTGCGTACTACATCAAGCTGGTGGAACCGTGGGAAGATCATGGTTTCCTTTTTGAGAAGTTT
>CAYRGB010000072.1:5336-6282 GCA_964423715.1 uncultured Methanosarcinales archaeon
TCCATCTCGTATTTTTCCACCTGCAAGTGCAGGAACCGACCAATGATGTCAAGCCAGCTATCCTTTTCCCATATTTGTTCCCAGAGATAGGATGTCCTGTAACCATGAGGATTGACCGGATTCCCTTTCCCTTCATCGCATCCACGATTGAATGGAAGGTAGCGTGTGGTTTTACCACTCAATTTTGTGGTCATATAAGCTTCATCGGTGTCAACTGCAAAGTGTACAAGAGTCCTCTTCTTGAACTTGAACAAAAGCTCGTTCTGTTCCCTGTCGAACATGAACTGCTTTTTGGCATTATCCACATTCTGCCCTGTGAACTGGTTCTTCAATTCCACAGTAGCTACAGGCAACCCATTGATGTTCAATAGCATGTCAATGGATCTCTCACTTTTAAGGCTGTAATGAACCTGTCTTGTGACAGTGAGATTGTTCATCTCATACAGCTTCCGGGTATCAGGATTAAGACCGCTCACAGGCTTGAAGAACACAGTGTCATAATGGACACCCATGTCCGTGAACCCGTTGCGAAGTACATCCAGCATCCCTTTATTGTCAAGCTCACTCTGGAGCCTCTTCAGGAGTTTTGTCTCAACGACTCCTCCATGTATGGAAATCGACTTGTCCCATTTGTCTGGTTGACTTTCCTTCAGGAACGACAACAGCACACCTTTATCCAATGCCAGTTCTCTGTCATACTCATCAGGGTTCCCTTTTTGATAACCGCTGCCTTCAAGAAGGTGGCTTTCAATAGCTTCTTCAAAGGCTTTTTCCGTATGGATTTGTGTGCTCATGCGTACTCCCCACTGATTGTTATTGTTGGATAGCTTCTGCCATGTTTCTTACGTCAATTTTGCCCGTTACTGCTTCGGAGATAAGGGTTGTACGGTATTCTTGTAGGGAGATGATTTGAGTCTGAATTTTGTTATTCAAAGACATTATCTTA
>CAYRGB010000073.1:0-6234 GCA_964423715.1 uncultured Methanosarcinales archaeon
TTTGGGTCAGTCAGTACTTTGAACAAATTCATAAATACTAAGTGACGCATCATTCTATTTATAATATTACTCTCATGCCTAACAACGGATATGTTGCAAGGATCATGGAATGTCTGTCTGATAGAGGACCTGGTATGTCCGAAATCTTTTTAAGAGAGGCTTATGTTGTTATTTCTGATTCACTTGGGTTTTATTGACAGACTTTTTGGGAAAAAGAAAGAGGTACCAGTGCCAGCAGGTGTATCTCTCACTTTTGATAAGGTACCGGCATGGCTGGAGACGGAGTCCAGAGGGCTTTTCAGTGAGCTGCATCCTCAGATCCTGCATAAGTATGGAGAGATGCAGGAGGCTATTGATGCTCTGCGAGAGAGCAGGGCATGCCTGGACGATGCAACCATCGTCGTGGATGCTCCTAAGCGCCTGGCCAAAGCAGGCGATTCCAATAAGGGGAATCTGCTGAGGAATCTGGATATAATGTTCGAGAAGATAGTGGTCCCGGAGGATTCCAGCATCTCTGGTGCATATCGTTTCCATCAGGAGGCGCTGTCCGTCATGGGGACATCCATTGAGAACACTGCTCGCAGCCAGCAATATATAAAGGCGCTCTTTCCGGCAGAATACGATGATGTCATGGGAAACCTGAGTAAACTGAGTGCCCTGTTCGATGAACTACAGAAGCTTCTGGGTGATGTCAAGGGTAAGCTGGATTTATATGAGGGCCTGCCGGAAACGATCGCATCTATCGGCAAGATCCTTGAGGATATGAGGGGCAAACGGAAGGTCATACAGGATTATGGGAATATATGCGATCAACTTGAAACTGACCTGGCGGACCAGAGGTCCCGGCTGGACGATGTACTAAGTAGCAAGGAATTTGCAGAGGCTCAACAACTGGAAGATTATATGGGATCGCTGGAAAAAGACCTTTCAGTGATCGATAGTGCCATCAGGGCACAGTTCACGCCTCTTTCAAAGGCTTTTTCCAGAATGCAGAAACAGGATGAGAGTGGGAGGTATCGGATGCCTGCTGCAAGTAGCAGTGTCCTGAATGCGTTGCTGGACGATCCCTCTTCTGCCACGGGGCATGATATCAATGCATTCCTCCTGGAGGTAAAGGGGCGCGTTGCGGGCGGTACCTTGGGTCTCAAGGATAAAAAGAAGGGGAAGACCCTTGAGCACATAGATAAATTGCTGGATTCAGGGGATCTGGTCTCTCAGAGGGGGCAGAGAGGAGCATGTTTGTCAGAGATCGAGCAGGTGTCACAGCAGTTGCAAAAACTTGCCATATATGATGAAAAGACAACTATGGAGAGGTCAATATCGCACTGCTGGGAGATGTTGGGATCCCGCAAGCAGGAGATGGGCTCTGAAAAGGACATCCTGAGTGATCTTGCAGAAGAACATGACAGGGCTGTGGCTGATCTGGCCTCGGATCTGAGCAATGTGTTCGACAGGGATGTCAGGATCGCCGGATGACCCTGGTTCCAAAGTTTAGATCATCCGATCGCTGAGCAGAACACGGACACTACATAGTCGTAATCCATTCCTTTTACAAGAACGGATTTCTGTCTACTCTTTGCCCCGGTGACGATCACAATACTGGACGTGTCAATGCCCAGGAATTCAGAAAGGGCTTTGGTCAGTTGGTCATTGGCTTTTCCCTTCTGTGCACCCTTGGTCAGTTTAACCTCGATCCGTTGTCTCCACTGGTTATACCCGGAGGGTACGGACAGGATTCTGGAACCGGGGTTCACTTCCAGTTGAATGAGAATTCCGTTATCTGTTTTTGTGATAGCATCATGCAGTGTCATATGTTAGATGGATTAAAAAGAGATGATATTTTGTTCATTAGTGTGAGAGTAATTATAATATAATGCTGGCTGGTTATTTGTGGTATTTGGAATATTCTATAAGGCAGAATGATAATGCTGTAGCCCGACGCACTAACTCTGGAAGATCATCCTCTGGATTCTCCGCAGTCCATTCCAGTTTCCCTCGTGACAGGCATCTGTCGCATTATCACATGTTGCGCATTGAGGTTGTCTGTACAATCACAGAAAGGCTTTGCCATAATCTCATGCAAGGACCTTATAATGCGCAGCATCCAGTATGCATAACGCTGATATAAAGATAGCGCATTGAACTGCGATTTGGAAATACTGGACTTCATCCATATTACCGTTAGAACTTTTTTTATATGGGGTCAATAGGTACTTATTTATATTAGGAAGCGGTAATAGTCATCCGATTGACTTGACTTACCTCCGTTCTTATGATGTCAGGTTGGATTACACAAAGAACTAATAATATGAGGTAGCAATCGGGGCTACAATATCTTGATAGTACAGAAATTAACTAGAGGTTTAAAAGCTATGTCTAAACTAAATCCATTTGAGAATTCAAGAAAGCAGTTGAGGAAATGCACAGATGTTCTGGGTCTGGACGAGGGTCTCTATGATATGCTCTCAACCCCTATGCGTGAGCTGCATGTGTCCTTGCCGGTACGCATGGACGATGGATCAATGAAGGTATTTGAGGGTTTCAGAGTACAGTACAATGATGCAAAAGGTCCAACCAAGGGCGGTATCCGATTCCACCCAGAAGAGACCATTGATACGGTCAAGGCACTAGCTGCCTGGATGACCTGGAAATGTGCATTGATGGACATCCCCCTCGGAGGAGGGAAGGGTGGGGTCATCTGCAACCCCAAGGACATGACAGAGGGTGAGCTTGAGCGCCTGAGCAGGAAATATATATCCAGCATATCACAGATCGTTGGTCCTGACAAGGATGTCCCTGCACCCGATGTATATACGAACCCATCCATGATGGCTTGGATGATGGACGAGTTCTCCAAGTTCTCTGGGAGGAACCAGTTTGGTGTGATCACAGGTAAGCCACTGGCTATCGGCGGATCCCTTGGGCGTGGCGATGCGACCGCCAGAGGTGGGTTGTATGCAGTACGTGAGGCAGCTGAGGAGTTAGGTCTGGATCTCAATGGTGCCACCGTTGCTATACAGGGATTCGGTAATGCGGGATCCTTCGCAGCAAGCCTGGCAAAGTCCCTGTTCGGCTGCAAGATCATAGCTGTCAGTGACAGTCGAGGCGGTGTGTTGAACATGGACGGTATCGACCCAGATGCCGCAATCATCCACAAGGCAGAGACCGGTTCTGTAATAGGTCTTGCAGGCACAGAGCCTATTTCCAATGAGGATCTGCTTGAGCTTGATGTGGATGTACTGGTCCCTGCAGCTTTGGAACATGTCATCACAAATGAGAACGTTGACAAGATCAAGGCAAAGATCATCGCTGAGCTTGCAAATGGTCCAACCACACCAGATGCTGACGAGATCCTTTACAAGAACGGTGTTCACGTGATCCCGGATTTCCTCTGCAATGGCGGTGGAGTGACCGTGTCCTACTTCGAGATGGTACAGAACTTCTACATGTACCGCTGGAGTGAGGAGCGCGTCCATAATCGTCTGGATGCCAAGATGACCAATGCATACCATGCAACGCTTGAAGCTTGCAAAAAGTATGATGTTAACATGCGAACTGCTGCTTATGTGGTCGCTGTTGGTCGTGTGGTCGAGGCAATGAGATACCGCGGATGGATGTAAGCCTTCATGCAGAATGAATAAGACATATCAGATGATCGGGAGTGACTTCACATATTGATGGTCTCTCCCGATCGTCACTATTTTTTCAAGTACCTTCAGACTCTGATCAGGTAGCGAGTGATTTATATGAAAATAGCGATATTGGGTGGGACAGGACATCTTGGCAAGGGATTTGCCCTACGATGGGGGCAGATGCACGATGTTATCATAGGATCCAGAAATGCGGAGAAGGCAAGCAGGGCTGCAGATGAGTATGCTCAGACACTGAACGATCGCGGTATCGATACCAGCATTGAAGGGACTGACAACAGGACAGCCGCAGAACGCGCGGATATTATCATCGTTTCGGTACGATATGAGCAGATGAGATCGCTCATTGAGCTGATCCATCCGGTGCTTGATCATCAGATCATGGTCTCGGTGATCGTACCCATGGGTAAAGGTCGCTGTTACATACAACCGGAACCGACTCCGGTCACAATTGATACATCGGATTCAGAGTATAATTCTGATTATTTCTGCTATATGGCACCTGCTGAGGGGAGCGCTGCTTTAGAAATGGATACCCTTCTACCGGATGGCGTAGAACTGGTATCAGCTTTCCACAACGTTCCGGCAAAGGAACTTGCTGATATTGATCATGATCTTGAGTTCGATGTATTGGTATGTGGTAACCATATGAGCTCCAAGAAAGCTGTATTTAATCTTGTGCATAACATCCCTGTTCTGCGTCCCTTGGACCTGGGTCCACTTGAAGCATCGGTGTTGGTGGAATCTCTAACGCCACTCGTGATCAACGTTGCCAAGAGGAATAACTTAAAGGATGTCGGAATAAAGTTCGTGCATTTCTAAAATTTCAAACCCCCTTCTTATGAGAATGGTTAAATCATTCCTACCATTCTCGATATCCTCATTACCAAAAGCATGATATATGGATACGTAACATTCACTGCAATAAGTACGAAAGAATCACAACACTTGTGAGCGATACACAATGAATATTAACACCAAAGAAGACGTACTCAAAGCGATAGAGGATCATAATGTAAATTTCATCCGTTTGCAGTTCACGGATATACAGGGAACCGTAAAAGACGTGGAAATCCCTGTGACCCAGATCAAAAAAGCCCTTTCGATAGGTATATCCTTCGATGGCTCATCTATCGAGGGTTTTGTCCGCATCAATGAATCTGATATGGTCCTGAGGCCAGATGTCACCACATTTGCCATTCTGCCCTGGGACCTGAAGAATGGGATCGGTGCAAGGATGGTCTGTGATGTCTACACGCCGGATGGGAAACCGTTCGAGAGCGATCCTCGCTACATTCTCAAGACGGTCCTTGCTGAGGGAAAGGAAATGGGCTTTACATTAAATGTGGGTCCGGAGCTTGAGTTTTTCCTGTTCAAAAAAGAGGATGGTACTGCTACTACCAAACCTCATGATCTTGGAAGGTACTTCGAGTTCGCACCTGCTGATCTCACAGAGGATATTCGCAGGGAGATCGTGCTCACTCTTATGGATATGGGCTTCGATATCGAAGCCTCCCACCATGAGGTGGCATATGGGCAGCACGAGATCGATTTCAAGTATGGGGGGGCTCTTCCAACAGCCGATAACGTAGTGACCTTCCGTTATGTCACCCGTACCGTAGCAACGGTGAATGGTCTGCATGCCACGTTCATGCCAAAACCGATCTTTGGGGAAAATGGCTCAGGGATGCATGTGAACCTCTCGCTCTCCCAGGACGGTAAGAACGCATTTTATGATACCGACAGCGATATGGAGATCAGTGGAATCACTCGCCATTTCATTGGTGGGCTGCTCAAGCACGTAAAAGCGATAACAGCTATCTCGAATCCACTGGTTAATTCCTACAAGCGCCTGGTCCCGGGATATGAGGCACCGGTGTATATCGCCTGGTCAGGGGCCAACAGGAGTTCCCTTATTCGCATACCTTCGGCAAGAGGACAGGGTACCCGTGTAGAACTCAGAAGCCCGGATCCCTCATGCAATCCATATCTAACCTTTGCCGTTATCCTTGCGGCGGGTCTGGATGGGATTAAGAACAAGATCGATCCCGGGGAACATATGGATATTAACATCTTTAACCTGTCCGCACAGGAACGATTGGATAATAATATCGCCACTCTTCCTTCTACCCTCAATGAAGCACTGGCATATCTTGAGAATGACGAACTGCTCAGGGATACCCTTGGGGAGCATGTACACAATAGTCTACTGAGGCTTGGAAGGGCCGAGTGGGATGCATACCGTATCCAGGTACATGATTGGGAGATCAAGAGGTATTTAAACTCGGTCTGATCGATACGGAAAGAAAGGTCATCCAATGTATGTTGTGGGCATCCTGCCCCAACAGCTCATTTTTTGTTGTGAACACAGGTCATCATCCATCTGTGCGCAGGACGATGTAATATATTACAGTATGTTTCTCATACTGTTAATAATATTTATCTGATAGATAAAATCCTCAATATCAATGGAACTATGTTCAGATAATCTTCAGATCATGTGCAGGATATGTATATTTCGGACACCTGTCAACCGGGGATCTCATATCTGCCAATACCTACAACAATGGATATGGCCGGAGAA
>CAYRGB010000074.1:0-6221 GCA_964423715.1 uncultured Methanosarcinales archaeon
AAAAATGTTATTTTCAATACAAAAGTACGGAAAAATTGGACAAAGAGAGGATATAATCTTCAGGTAAAACTGTCTAATTTGGGATGTATGTACTCTTCCCGTCACCATTCTTTGGTGATCATCCTTTCATTGTCCATTGGTTAAGAACAATTATTTGCGATTATTGGCGGGAGGTTCAATCACCCGAATAGTATACTCTCCTGTGAAATTGCTTCCTACAAGCATTTTTCCAGTGAACGTCAAGGTTTCTTCAGGCTGATCAACGGTTTCCCTGATAAGTGTCGGATCGAATTTTGCGACTAGGTTGCCCCTGTCATCTGAATATGTGTAACTGGCAGGTACGTCGTTCAGTTTCAGAGTATTGGTATCTACTTTATTGTAAGCAATATCTGCATGTACTGTCACCAGAGGACCCTCTAAATTCAGATTAATCGTTGCAGGAGCAATCTGGATGTCAATGGTATCCGGCTCGGGACTGGTGTCTGCAAAAGCAATACCAATGTACGCTAAAGAGATAAATACTATTAAAAAAACAGTGGTTATATTCTTGATTTTCCTCATATTCTACCTCCTATTATCAGCGATACACCAATTGGATCATTTTTGATGTTTCATTTCACCAATTTGTATTTGCAATGCTTTTTATATATGTATTTATTGTTACTTATAACTGTTGGTAGGAGCATCACTAAATCGTATTCGTTTATTCACACCATCTCCAATTATGTTGTCAGATATGCGAATAAACGTGCTATGGATAGATAGCATCACTAAAGTGCTGTACAATCATGCCCGACTAACTTCCTCATACTAGTGGCTGGTGAGAATGGGATTTTTGCCCCTTGTTTATAGATATATCCCAGGGCAGATTTCTGATGCATCACCCTTTGACAGGTCAGCGAAGCTGCATGCATGGTATCTGCTTATTGTGATAGCTACCGGGGATTCGTGGAAGATGAAGACAAGATCTATGCCAATTTTGATGCGATAAATACGCTGGTCTTGTGAAAGAGTGGAGATACTCTTCAGGATAGAAGAGTTTTTGTGCCTTGGGAGTAATTGTGGAGATGTGAAGTATTCAATTCTAGAATATTAATGTAAATCAAAATTATCCATAAACCATATGAATATTGCAGGAGATTTGATGAGCACACACAAGTATATGCTTGGAAACGCCGCCATTGCACGCGGCATTGTTGAAGGAGGAGCGCGGGTCATCTCGGGATATCCCGGTACTCCCTCATCAGAGATCGTGGATACCCTGTCCGCAATGGAAGATCGCGATTTCTATGTTGAATGGTCTGTAAATGAAAAGGTGGCCATGGAAGTTGCAGCCGGATCAGCGATGTCCGGTATCCGTTCTGTTGTGACGATGAAGCATGTCGGTCTAAATGTTGCGGCTGATCCCCTAATGACGCTAGCATACACAGGCGTGAAGGGCGGAATGGTCGTGATCGTTGCCGATGATCCGTCATGTCATTCCTCCCAGAACGAACAGGATAGCCGGCGATATGCACAGTTTTCACTATTACCGTGTCTTGATCCCTCCACATCACAGGAAGCAAAGGACATGATCCCGTATGCCTTTGAACTCTCCGAGAAGTTCGAGGTCCCTGTACTGTTCAGGCCCACCACGCGTATATGTCATGGAAAATCCAATATTGAACCCGGGGAGATCCATGATCCCCACAGGGATGCGAAATTTGAAAAGGACCCCTCTCGCTGGGTCATGGTTCCGTCCAATGCGCGGCAGCGTCATCCGCGTCTGCTTGGTATTCAGGAGGGTATAGGCAAGGAACTGGAACGTTCTCCCTGGAATGAACTGGTGATCGCTGAGGATGCAACGATAGGTATTATTGCATCAGGGATCGCATCCGTCTATGCCAGAGAGGCCATAGGGAAGCTCAATGTATCGGTATCGTTCCTCAGGATCGGCACATTCCCGGTTCCGGAGGGGATGATCCGCCAGCTCTATGATCACGTGGATACGGTCCTTGTGATCGAGGAGCTGGAGCCCATTGTTGAGGACCGTTGTAAGATCATTGCACACGAGGCGGGTGCAGATGTCAAAATCATAGGAAAGGGCGATGGCACTGTCCCACGAGAGGGAGAGCTCAATATCGACCTGTGTGAAAGAGCAATAGCAGATGTCGCTGGCCTGGAAATTGGCGATATGCCCAAATCCGGATATGAGCTGGAACTGCCAGCCCGCCCCCCTGCAATGTGTCCGGGTTGCTCCCACCGTGGAGCCTTCTATGCCATGAAAAGGGCGTTCGGTCCAAATGCCATTTTCCCCAGTGATATTGGTTGCTACACCCTTGGTATCCAGATCGGCACGGTGGACACTACCCTGTGTATGGGTGCAAGTATCACGGTCGCCTCTGGTATATACAATGCCGGTGAGACCCGTCCGATATGCTGTTCCATCGGTGATTCCACCTTCTTCCATACTGGAATGAACGGTCTGCTCAATGCCATATACAACAAGGCGAACATCAGTGTTGCGATAATGGATAACCGTATCACAGCCATGACAGGTCACCAGCCAAATCCCGGAATGGGTAAGACTGCAACCGGTGACCCGACCACGGAGATCTCCATCGAAAAGCTCTGCAGAGGACTTGGAGCAGAGTTTGTGGAAGTTGTGGATCCCTATGACCTGAACGCAACAGAGGACGCATTCCGGCGTGCAAAGGATTATGAGGGCACAGCGGTCGTCATCACGAACAGACCGTGTGTCATTTCAGCACGTCGCTCAGGCATTCGTATGAAACCCTACACCGTTGACACTGACAAATGTATCGGATGCCGACAGTGTGTCAATCTGGGCTGCCCCAGCATAGAATTTGACAGAACAACATCACTCGCGAAGATATCTGCAACATGTACCGGTTGCGGGGTGTGCGCCCAGATATGCAAGTCCGATGCGATCGTGGAGGCGGATAAATGAATACGAATGGGTCTGATAGCTTCGATCTTCTGATATCAGGCATAGGAGGACAGGGTACGATACTAGCATCAGATATCATTGGCAGGGCTTCGGTACTCGAAGGATTCTCTATCAGGGCTGCCGAGACCCACGGCATGGCACAACGTGGAGGATCTGTTGTCAACCATATCCGGATCGGTTGTGATCTGGGTACGATAATCCCTCTTAAGGGTGCCAATGGTATGATAGCACTTGAACCGGTAGAAGCCGCGCGATATATCGATCAACTATCCGACAATGGCGTGCTGGTGATGAACACCGAACCGGTCTATCCTGTAACCGTGACCTCGGGAAATTCGGAGTATCCGGATGTAACGCAGATTATCAAGTCCCTTGAGAAGGACCACCGCGTGATCGCGTTCAATGCATCGGAAATGGCAACGAAGGCAGGTGCTGTACAGGCGATGAATGTCGTGATGGTCGGTGCGATATCCAAATTCCTTCCCTTCGACAAGTCTGTCCTGCTGGCATGCATAAAAGAGATGGTCCCTCCAAAGACGATCGACGTGAACATAAGGGCTTTTGAGATGGGAAGAAGTGCAGTCGATCTCCGATAGCTCCTCCATTATCCATGAAATCCCCCACCAGCTCCATGTATCAGATACCAATAATTGACTTTGATCTTAACCACACCCTCTATTGCGGGCAGGTATTCAGATGGGAAAAGAAGGATGACTGGTGGATGGGAGTGGTACGTGGCAGTGTTGTCCGTGTCCGTCAGGACACTGGAACGGATGTCCTGTGGGTAGACAGCGATCTTCCCGAGGTTGTCGTCAGATGGTACTTCAGACTGGATGACGATCTCTCGCATATCCTCTCACAGATCAACAGGGACCAGTATATCAATGCCTCCATACAGAGATATCGCGGTCTGCATCTCATACGGCAGGAGTCATGGGAATGCCTGATATCGTATATGCTTGCCACGGCATCCAACATTCCCCGGATCAAGAAAGGTATCTCCATGTTGTGCCAGATACTCGGTAATGAGATCGAGGCAGATCATTACAGTTTTCCTAATGCGAGCATCCTGGCCAGTGCCTGTGAAGATGACATCTCTGATTGCAAGCTGGGATTTCGTGCATCAAGGATCATAAAGGCCGCAGGCCTGGTGGCAGAGGGAGAATTGGATATGGATGCAATAATTCATCTCGACTATCATGAAGCAAAACAACAACTCATGCTGGTTGAAGGTATCGGTGAGAAAGTAGCGGATTGCGTACTGCTGTTCGCCTTTGATAAAATGGAAGCATTCCCGGTAGATACTCATGTCGAACAGGTAGTACGCTCGTACTATGGTGACGATGAGTTCTTCGGAGGCACGGTTACAAAGATGAAGATCGGAGAATGGGGCAGATCCTATTTTGGAAATTACTGTGGTTATGCACAACAGTATCTATTTTATGGAAAAAGGCTTGAGGGGATCCGGTCAGACATTCGCTGATGGAATCTGGACAAGATCGAAGGTATCCTATGCTGCTGAAGGTGCAATGGGTTGTTGTTATAGTTAATAACTGAATAGGTCGCTGTGTGTGCCCCCGGTCACAGCCATGTTCTGAGATATGACCGCAATGCCTTATCATCTATCATGCAGATGTCCTCATCCTGCAGGATCTTAACCTCTTCATTAATACTTCGTGAGATGTGCTTGCCTAGGGAGCACTCTGTAAGCTTTGCACCCAAAAGGGAAGCAGCATCCTTTAAATTGCGAGGCAGTTCTACCACATATCGGCCATCTTCGATGTACATGGTATAAACGTCATCGTTGTTCTCATACATCGAGAGGAAGTTCTCTGCATGTTTGTGTACCCACACCGGGGGGCCATGGTGTTTCCGAATATTGGGCAGTGTTGCGGACTCCAGCTCGATCAACAGGACCGCTCGGTCAGCATCACCCAATGTCCCACTTTTCAGTACCCTGAACTCATTTATCTCCAGCATCGATACGACAGAATGTTCCATCTTGTAGAACTGGGGATAGAATATATCCTCCACCACGTCCGGAGTATTGAACACGATCGCTATCATTGAACTCTCCCGCATGTGGAGTAGTTCCTGGATATCACTATTGGTGAGTGGAGGGACAGGATCTGGGAAGAACATCGTTCTGGCTGGATTTTTAAGGTATCTACGGCATCCGTCGATGAACGTGCAGAAGCTGTCCAGAGAGAGTGCGGCTGCAACGTTCCTCTTTGGGTCGGTGGGGTCGATCACAACTAAAGGATCATCGAATTTCGTATTGGCGTGTTCCATAAGATCGATCACCAATCCGGGTTTCCAGTCGCTGGCAGCTGTTAATACCTTATAGAAAGAGCCATATTGTATGATAAGGAGCTCAGCGAGGTATCCTGAGAATCCTCGCGTTTTGAGCTCAGAACCATAAACGCCGTTGCCTCGCATGAACTGTTTGAGCAGCAGCACATGGTCTTCCATTTCGCAGATATTTTCCTTGATGAACTCGTTGTGGAATGGGGTCCGATCGACCGCAGAGATGATCTTGGAAGCACTGGACACCCGATAACACGGAACCAGGTCAACATCGAATCCATGGTAGTGCATTTTGATGTATGGATGCTCTGCATATCGTTCTTCCCACCGGTCTGCTTGCTTTGCGACCTCCCGCCCCAAGGACAAGCCATACGTTTCCAGATCATGACGAGCGGTCTGTTCATCAAACTTCATGAAAATGTCCAGGTCATGCGTACCCGAGATCCATGTCTCTCGTGCAGCAGAACCTACCAGTTGTGTGGATAACAGGGGGATATTGTTCCTGGATGCGATCGTGTTGATCGTATCCATGAGTTTTGAAGCCACATCCTTCAGGTGTTCTCGTTCGGCTGCGGATGGCTTGATCGTTGTGAGGATCGATTCCTCCAGTTCGCTCCTATCCATATGCATTTAGATGCGACTCAATGGTATAATAGCTTAAGCTATGTTCCTATGCTGGATGCAAAGGTTAAAATTGATGATAGTATATGATGTTATAGGATCCAATGGAGGTATGACTATCGTATGGAAAAAATCGATCGTGCTTATTTGTATTCTATCATTCCTTTTTCTCTTTGTGCTGGTTGGGGTTGGTACTGCATACGCAACAGATACTGCTGATGTTGTCGATATCTTCTCAGATGGAGATATATGAGAGGCAACGGTACGTATCAATGATCCTGCCAGCAATGTCATATTCCAATTCGAGATGCTCTATCATGAGAAGGTAGTCGGGACGAGAACA
>CAYRGB010000075.1:0-6205 GCA_964423715.1 uncultured Methanosarcinales archaeon
GATGCAGTATAAGGTCCTTTGAGTACACATGCTTGGGCAACGTCCCGCTGATCTCGAAACGGATGGTCTGCGGCACCTTGAACCAGAGCTTGCCCGAAGCGAACACCGCCGCTATGTCAGTGGAACCAACCCCTGTGGAGAAAGCTCCCAGTGCCCCATAGGCGCAGGTATGCGAGTCCGAACCTACGATCAGGTCTCCGGGGCGTACGTGCCCCATCTCTGGCATGACCTGGTGGCATACACCCTGATATATATCATAATTAAGAATTCCCTGCTCCCTGGAGAACTTGCGGAGCATGATATGATTTGCCGATGCATTGAGCGAATCCGCAGGAACCTGGTGGTCAAATATGATCACGATCTTGCTCGGGTCCCATACCTTTTTCTCATCCTTATCACGCATGATATCATAGAATCCATCGACCGCGAGAGGACCTGTGATATCATGGGTCATTGCACGATCAATACCTGCAAATACGAAATCTCCTGCACGTACCGGTTTCCCCGATGCTTTTGAAAATATCTTTTCAGCAATTGTCATTGGGCGATCATTATTATCGGACATGGTAATCAGCACTTTTTTATGCATATATAATAGATAAACCAATCGATGAGAAGAAAATTCTCCTTTCGGTCGGATCACTGCAATACATATTTTTATAAATTATATACTGGAACAAATATTATTTAATCCTTATGCTCACCCGATGAGCACCCCTGGCATCGTGTACGATCACATTGACCATTCCCCTATCTCGTTGCACTGAAGTAGGAGCACATGGATACAGCTCCACATCCTCATACCTTTCGTAGGTGAGAAGGGCATCCTCAAGCTCTGCCACATACCGCTGCAGCACATCGTCCGCCATCTTCAAAGAATCATCCCAGCTGATAGCACGGCCCAATCCCTCGCACTTGGAGGTGAGAAGCTGGCCCTCGTCCATATAGAATGGATAGGTCCGACAGAGCATGGGCCGCATCTCATAGACCCTGCATTTGCCAGTGTGGAAGGACCCCTGAAGGAATCGGCAATCTCCGTTGCTTTTTCTTGGAAGCATCCAACCAAAGGTGTGGATATTCCCCTCCGGATCAACATCAAGGGATCGTGCATCATCGGATACACAAACCTATGAGCTCTGGGAGAAGATATTTATTCCCTCCGGCAACATTGGTGTTGCCACCCGGTCCATTGCATAGTGTGAGTTGCCCTTAAGGTCGTCGATATCAACTGTCGTAAGAAGCACACGATTGTCCCCTTCGCTGTGGCGACAGCATCCACCACACATCGTGCAGGCGAAACCGATCCGCCGGATCTCGGATGCAACGTCCTCCGCAGAGAAATCCCTGGCCTGTTCAAGCATCAACTCCAATTGCTGTGTCAAGAACAAACGATAATCAGATGCTATGCTACATCACCACCCTAGTTAAAAAAAGGAGTGTACTGAAAAAACTTATTCTTCGACCTCCTCAACACCCACCGCGTCCAGGAACTTCTTGACAACCGCCTCGTTCACCAGACGCAATAAGGTCTGACGATCCCTGGTATCATTGAACAGACCAAGGGATATCTGGGCACCTGCTGCCGTTGAATGACCTCCTGCATTCTCACCGAACGCTTTTTTGAGCACCTCACCGAGACGCACGCGTATATCATTGCTTCTGCCTGAGATGTATATCTTGTCTTCGGATACACCGAATACGATGGATGTTGAAACACCTTCCAGGTTCAGGAGATAGTCCGCAGCCTGGGGAAGCGCATCGCGATCCCGCACCACTCCCACATTTGAAAGAAGATAGCTTCCGAATACCTGCCGATTATTGATGGCCTCGCCCAGGATGTCCAGGGTTTCGATGGACATGGACGGCCGTTCCAGCTGATCAAGGATCTCATGATCGGATAACGGATACAGGAACGATGCTGCCGAGAGGTCTGTCGAATCAGTGTTCCTCTTAAAATCCATGGTATCCGTGCGTATACCATAGAGGAGAGCAGTCGCAAGATGACTCCCGATCTCCATATTCAGTTCCTGAAGGTATTTCGTGAGAATGGTAGCTGAAGCCCCCACGTGAGGTCGTACATCAACATAATCGGCATCTATCTCGGCCTCGCCCAGTGGGTGATGATCGATGACAATGCCGAGATGAATGCCTTCTGGAAGCATGTTGTTCATGCCGGGCACCGCACAGTCCACCATCGCGATCTCATCGAAATCCGAAAGCTCATACTCATCCATGCGGTTCAGATCAATACCGAGCAGGTTGACGAACGCCTTGTTCTCCTGATGACCAATCTCACCGTGATATAGGATAGAGGGACGTACATCAAAACTCTCTGCGATCGTCTTCAGAGCAAGGGCACTTGCAATGGCATCCGGGTCCGGGTTATCATGTACAATAATAGCCAACGTGCCATTAGCGATATTCTTGAACCATTGTGACAATTTATTCCCAAGACGCAACGATTCTGCACGTTCGACCGAACGTGCGAGGGATTTGGCAACAATGCGTGAAGGTATGAAAGCAAGGTCAACCCCCATGGACTCCATATCCTGCTTGTTAATGATATCCGTTGCTCTTGCAACGCAGTAAACGTCTGATGAAATAATCTCTTTAATGTTCTCAAGGGCTTTCTTGTTCGCATCATTATCAGAACTCAGTACCAGTATGCCGACCAGATTCCTGACATTGATCTGGCGAAGGACCTCGGGATTACTTATATCGCCTACGATCGCCTCATATGCCTCTTCCCGCAGGGTCTCGACCTTCTGAGAGTCCCTGTCTACGATGATCAGATCCTTGTCGCGCTCCCTGAGCTCCTTTGCTACAGCGAACCCAATACTTCCACTCCCAAGTATTAGGTATGTGGGCCTGAACTTTGTCTTATCAGGAGCATCCTTATCTTTTGAAACGGCGGGTATATCCACACCTCCTTAGCAATATAGATTCTTGATCCGGTATTAAGACGTTTTCGGTCAAAATGGACCAAATCATAAAGTCATAAATAGAATGCAAACAAATGAGAAAATTATGACAAAATATACTATCACATCCTCACGAATGAGAGCCATCGATGCCAACTGTGAATACCTCGGACTTGGGGGACGGCAGTTGATGGAGAATGCTGGAGCCTCCATCGCACAGGAAGCCATACAGCATGGTGGTAAAAAGGTGGTGATAATTGCAGGACACGGCAACAATGGTGGTGACGCGTTCGTTGCAGCACGCCATCTCGCCTCAAAGGAAGATATTGATGTGAAGGTCGCCCTTGCCGGCCGATCATCACAAATACGGACCAAGAACGCGAGACAGAACTTCAAACTTCTGGAATACAGCGGGATCACTGCCATCCTGGAGGTTATGAGTAGCCAGGAACTTGAAGCATCCGGCTGGCTGGAGAACGCGGACATCATCATCGATGCGATCCTCGGAACGGGGGTAAAGGGATACATCCGGGAACCGGAGTCCACCCTCATTGACCTGATCAACAATTCCGATGCACATGTCATCGCTGTGGATGTACCCTCCGGAGTAGATCCGGACGGTGGCAGTTTTGAAAAAGCAGTACACGCCGATGTGACACTGACCTTTCATAAAATGAAGACGGGTCTTGTCAAAAAATATGCAGGCGTGATCAGGGTCGTGGACATCGGTGTTTGTCAGGATGCGGAGGACTTTGTTGGCATGGGTGACCTACATGCACTCACCCACCGGCGAGCCGATAGCCACAAAGGACAGGCAGGCAGGGTACTGGTTATTGGAGGCGGGGCCTATTCCGGTGCGCCTGCACTGGCGGCCCTTGCCGCACTCCGAGGTGGGGCTGATATTGTCACTATCGCAGCACCCGACAACGTTGCCAGCACCATTGCGTCCTTCTCCCCCAACCTGATCGTACGCCACCTGTCGTCCAACCATCTCTGCCTCGATGATGTGGGACTGATATCGGACCTGATCCGGGCCCATGATGTGGTCGTGATAGGAATGGGACTGGGAAGGGATATAGATACGGTCGAAGCCGTATCCAGGATACTACCCTTGTGTACGAAGGTAGTCGTCGATGCTGATGCCCTCCACGAGTTGAAATTGCCACCGGCGGAGGGGTGTGAGATGATCATCACCCCACATGGAGGGGAGTTTGAGGCATTGAGAGGGCGCAGGACACCGTATGACATGGAGGCACGTGCCGAAGCGGCCCTTGCGTTCTCAATGGAGAAAAATGTTATAACCCTTCTGAAAGGAAGATACGATACGATCTGTGATAGCAGGAGGGTAGCATTCAACCGCACAGGCAATCCCGGAATGACGGTCGGTGGCACAGGCGATGTGCTTGCAGGGATCGTGGCTGCTCTTTTTGCCACATCATCGGCCATGGATGCAGCCTGCTGTGGTGCGTTCATCAACGGACTGGCAGGCGACCTTGCATTGGATGAAAGAGGATACGGACTGCTGGCAACAGATGTTATTGACAGGATCACCGAAGTTATGGAACGATGAACTCATTCGGAGTGGAAAGATATGGAATATAATAGAAAGATAATAGTAGATATTGAACGAAAACGTCTACGTGTACTGATCAGCCATGGTGAAGATGAAGAGATCATAAAGCTCAACCTGTCAGAAGCACGCGATCTGCTCGCAAAACTAACCGATACACTTGAGGACTATGAGCAGAGACAAACGGTACGTATCGACTAATATACCTGTTATAAAGGTGATCTATTGATGCAAAATCTAACTCACATCAAGGATGGCCATGCGCACATGGTCGATATCCACGACAAGGATATAGTCGTGCGAACGGCGCTCGCGACGGGAAGTATCATGTTATCCTGCGGAACGATCGAGGCGATACGCTCCGGGTCGGTCGAGAAAGGGAACGTGCTGGCGACTGCGCGCGTTGCGGCCATACTGGCAATCAAGAAGACCCCAGAGCTCATTCCGATGTGTCATCAGATACCTATCAAAGGGATTGATATCGACTTTGGCCTGGACAATGACCGGATCACAACAACCGTCAAAGTCAGGTCTATAGGCCAGACAGGTGTGGAAATGGAAGCGATCACAGGAGTCTCCTGCGCCCTGCTCACCGTCTGGGACATGGTGAAATCCGCCGAAAAGGACAGTACCGGCAACTATCCGGATACTGCCATCACGGACATCCGTGTCCTGAAGAAGACCAAAGAGAGTCTGGCAAAGTGCAATGTATTATAATTACAATACTCAATACAGAATGTATTCGAACCAAAACACGGAGAGACAAGGACTTGAAAATAATAGCAGGACCAGCATCACAGTTGCTTGCATCAAGAGTGGCAAGAGAGCTGGATATCGTACCATCACTCTGTGAGTTCAACCGCTTTCCTGACGGTGAACTGTACAGCAGGGTACTGGATGATCAGATCGATGACGTTACGATCATACAGAGCACCCCCACGGATTCCGATATCATTGCCCTTCTGCAGCTGATCGATGCATGTGAGGAAGCACCCACCATCAACGTGGTCATCCCCTACATGGGCTATGCCAGGCAGGACAAGATATTCAATAAGGGGGAACCCATCAGTGCACGAACCGTCGCACGTACGATCAATGCAGATCGGGTCTTCACGGTGAACGTGCATGAGAGTAGCATACTTGAGCACTTCAACGCCGATACCTTTGATCTGGACGCATCGCACCTGCTGGGGGACTATATACGCTCACTTAACCTGACAGACCCCATGATCATATCGCCGGATGCAGGTGCCATAAGTATTGTGGAGAGTACGGCATACGATGTGGGTATAGAACATGACTACCTGGAAAAGACCCGACTCAGTGGCGACACTGTCACTATCAAGACAAAACAGATCGATGTCACTGGCAGGGAAGTGATCCTTCTGGATGATATGATCGCAACCGGTGGAACCATGGCAGAATCAATAAAGATGCTTCGTGAACAGGGAGCAAAGGATGTCTACATTGCCTGTATCCATCCGATCCTTGCAAAGAACGCCATCTTGAGACTTTATAATGCAGGTGTTCATGAGATCATCGCAACTGATACCATCGAGAAGGCCCAGAGCCGGGTAAGCGTTGCTCCATTGATAGCAGAGGCGATCAGAAGCCTCTGAAAACTGAAATGAGAGAAAGAGGAGAGGATCAGAAATGGTATTGCCTGAGATATGTCCACTGACAAAGGAAAAGGGATGTAAACGAGAGGACTGTC
>CAYRGB010000076.1:0-6061 GCA_964423715.1 uncultured Methanosarcinales archaeon
GAACATTACCCTTCGCAAAACGATGGCTTACGTCCGATAAACTGGACCTTTCCCTGATGCAACTGAAACGATCAGGCATTGTCACCTCATATCCGGTACTGCTAGAGGTTGGTGGCGGTCTTGTGTCACAGATGGAACATACGGTGATCGTCACGGACGATGGGTGTGAGATCACCACGCAATAACAAAGGAGGAGAACGTTGAGATACATACCCATCGTCCTGATGATCATGGCAACGCTGCTCCTGCTTGCAGTGCCGGGCTGTGCTGACGTCACCTGGGAGAACAACATTACCGTGCGCGACAACGGGATGACCTGGATGTACGAGGAGGAATATAAAGATACGGTCTCCCTTCTCTACCGTAACTATATCGACAGCAGGATCGGTAACAACGATAGCCATGTCAGTGCCTGGGAGGTACTGAAGATCGATTGCGCCACACGCAAGAAACTGCATGATTCCATCATCAAAGATATGGACGTGGAGATGGACAATTTATCAAAAGGGATCCATGTCATCGGTGTGGATGCAGAGATCTCACACGATGCCCTGGGACTGACCACAAAGACCGATCCCATCAGCAATACCTATCTGATCGAGTATGCTTTTGACACCACCCCGTTCGTAGAGGGTGCGAACATCAGTTTCCGGGGAGAGCCCTGGAGCAATGTGACCATTGCCATTCCTGACGATGTGCAGATACGCACGAGTCAGGGATTCGATAACCATACCCGGGTGTCTGGCAATAACCTGACAGCTATCATAGGGGTCTTTGGTAGTGAGGGATCGATAACCATCACATTTGGGGATGTCAGTTTCCATACCGCCAAAAATGTTAATCGGAATTAAAGAGATGGGTGAGTATATGATAATTGAACAGATACCTCTTGAGAATGGAACCGCCCTGGGACTGAAGTTCGAGATGCAGCATGCTGCACTCCTTGTGATCAAAGCGGGCAGGGGCTTTGTCATGTGCGGATACCTGAATACCGAGATAGCCCAGAAACTTGGGGATGTCGCTGCCCGCGTAAGCGGGGTTGATAGTTTTGAGGATGTCCTGAATGCAACGATCAACGATGCCACAGATGCTGCACGGGAACTTGGGGTCCTGGATGGGATGAATGCACGGGACGCTCTTGAGCGTATGTTCTGATCGAATACTTCTGGCCACTTGCTATTGAGCCCCAATGATCATGTTGTACGCATTCGAACTGTCCGGAGAGCATGACCAGTTGCCCAGAGCCGAGGCTCTTGCCTGTCTCGATGTGGAAGGGCTGGAATATTCAGAGCATGCATTCTTTGACCAGTGCCTTGTGGTGGATATTTCCGGTGAGACTGCCCCGGTGGAATACAAATTACACTCGATCGCGGACAGACTTGCGATGTGCCACCATGTGCTGAAGGTGGCGGGTATCTACCCGAATGATCCTGATATAATCCTTGAGATGGTAGAGGATACCGATATCATCGACCATATCATCCCGGGGCAGACCTATGTTGTCAGGGTCAAGCGGATCAGGCATCATACGGATATCAACAGTGCACAGCTTGAGGGGCGGGTAGGCGGGAGCATCTACCGCAAGGGGTTCAGTGCGGACCTGAAGAATGCAGATGTGGTGTTCCGCCTGATACTGTCCGAGCAGTGCGTGTTCGGCTCGATCGTTGCGTCCATTGACCGTAGTGCCTACGAAGCCCGGGCACCTCACAAGAAGCCGTTCTTTTATCCGGGGGTGCTGATGCCCCGTGTAGCCCGAGCACTGGTGAACATGGCAGGGATCAGAGCCGAGGATGTCGTGTTCGATCCCTTCTGCGGCACCGCCGGGATGCTGGTGGAAGCAGGCCTGATCGGTGCAAGTACCGTCGGGCTGGAGGTGCAGGCAAAGATCCTTGCCGGCGCACAGATGAACCTCGAGTGGTTCGACACCGATCATTCGCTGATCGTGGGCGATGCCTGTCGGGTACCGCTGGTGGACGAATGTGTGGATGCCATCATCACTGACCCGCCCTACGGCCGCTCGGCCAGGATCGAAGCGAAGTCGTTGCATCACCTGTACGAGGCATCCTTTGCCGAGATGTATCGGGTTCTCACTAGGGGAGGCACTGCCGTCGTGGTCTCTGAGATGCCGGTGGAGGAGTATGCCCTGGACGTGGGGTTCGTGATCAGGAAGGAGTATGTGCAGCGGGTCCACCGGAGCCTGACCCGTCTCATTGCGGTGCTGTATAAGGAATGAGTGGATCCATGTGATCCAGGAGCTGATGTGAGTGGATATCGAAGAAGTTGTGAAAATTCATGCAAACCCTTCAGGGAAAGAAGGGAGAAATGTGGGGATTGAGATGAACGAGCATCATTATGAACTGTGGAAATGGGGTATTGACCATATTTCCATTGAGCCGGATTCATGGGTACTCGATGTTGGATGCGGCGGTGGACGTGCTATAAGTATTCTTGCAGATATGATGGAGCATGGTAACGTTTGTGGTATTGATCATTCCAGTGAGATGGTCGGTCTTGCTGCTGAGCTGAACAGTGGTGCGATCTACAGTGAACGTGTGACCATAGTACGTTCATCGGTTTCAGAGTTGCCGTTTACTGATGACATGTTCGATATTGTCACAGCTTTTGAGACATGCTATTTCTGGCCGGATATCATAGAGGATCTCAAAGAGGTCAGGCGTGTGCTAAAAGATGGTGGCATGATCCTGATAGTCAATGAAATGTACGAGCATAGTACCTTCAAGGAAAGAAACTCACCGTTCACTGAAGTGGAGGGAATGAATATATTCTCACCTTCAGCTTACATTGATATGCTTGAAAGTGCAGGTTTCTCTTCTGTTATAGATATTGATGAGGTGCCGGAAAATAACTGGATAACCGTGATCGCAAGGAAATGACTGGATTCTAAAAATGTCATCACAGGATTGTGGGAAAAGATCGTTCTTGATCGGTTAGTGGATTCCAGTGTTCTTCCTTAATGCAACCCAAACCAGAACCCCTGCTAGAACGATCAGCAAACTGCTGATGTGGAATGGCATTTCAAAACTAACATAGCCTCCAAAAACCCCACCTATCATAGGCCCCATTGCAACTCCTGCTGCCTGTGCACTGGTTATGATACTGACCTTGCTGCTGACCCTCTGTTCTCCTGATAGTTCCACTGCAAGAGCAAGCAGGGGAGTCTCAACTGCTGCCATGGCCATACCCTGCAGTAACCTCAGGAAAATAAGGGAGTTCACATCATCTACATGTCCAAGAGCATAGACTATTAAGGCGTTGAAGAAGATGCCTGCAAGTAGGGGGACCTTTCTTCCGAACCTGTCCGAGAGGATACCTATAGGTATCTGGAATACGATCCTTGAGATCACGTAGGCGGATATTGCTACCCCGAGCATGAACTCGCTTGCTTCAAGCCTTGTCTGATAGGCAGGCAGGAGAGATAGTATGAGCATTATGCCCACAAGCATAGTAAACATGGCAATGGCGAGTATCTTGATGGTGAAAGATCCGTCTGTTGGAGAAGCATCTATGTTTTTTATCTCAGGTGCTTTTGTTTCTTTCACAAAAAGGACTATGAGAATAGTACTTAACAGAACAAGCGCTGCACTGATGTAGAATCCAGCAACGAATCCATAGTAGGTCACAACAGCCCCGCCGAGAATTGAACCTATTCCAAAGGCTGCGCCCCGGAGGGTAGAGTAGATACCGATTGCCTGCCCCCTGACCGTTGAATCGGACAGGTGCACGACCATAGTAACTATCGCCGGAATGGTCGCACCTATTGCAATTCCCTGGACAATTCTGAAGAAAAGTATTGATTCAAAGTACCCTGAAGTGGCATAGATGTAACAGATAATTGCAAAGATTGTGTAACCGATTGTAAGGAAACCCTTTCGTCTGTCAAGTCGCTCGCTCAGTCTTCCCATATATGGCTGGGAAAAGCAGTTCGCCAGCCCGAATACAGTTGTTGCAAGACCAGCTTTGAGAACAGTTGGCAGATCCTGCAGTATCAGGGAATCCATGTTCGCAACGTACAAGGGGATCATGAATGCCAGCATTCCGGTGGCAATGTCCTTGAAGAGCTTGGAGGCGGAGAGGACGTACAGCTGGTACCTGATCGGATGTTCAGAGGGAATCATATATATTTATTTATGGTTCAATCCTTCGACTGAACTATTATTGATATTACATTTATCGACTCCAAAACCCATGCGAATTGATCTTAATCTGATGTGCTATACTGATCCTTCATCATGAACTCCCCCATCACTTCCCCCATCACCCGGTGATACACCAGATTCTCCTGCACATGCCCATTCGCCCTGCGTATAGCATACCCATCGTCAATCCACTCCGGAGGTTGCTGGTATTGCACGTCCATGAGTGTCAGGCCATAGGCAGGAGCCGGTTTAAGCCCCTCCTCATAGGCTTCAGGGTCCAGCATCTGTTTGAACCAGTCGAGATCACGCACGCTGCTGCCTACCATGACCAGAGCGGTCGCTACCTTACGCACCATCTTCCAGAGGAATGTTTTCGCCTCGATGTCGATCTTGATCAGGTTGCCATTGACTCGCACATCGATCCTGTTGACAGTACGCACGGTTATCTTATCACTGTTCGGTGTGCAGAAGTTCGCAAAATCATGTGTGCCCAGCAGGAGCTTCGATGCCGAGCGTATCAGGGAGATATCATGCTGCTCGGCATGCAGGATATAACGATAGGCACGACTCGTTGCATGTCTGCGGGGATCGAAATCGTCCGGGACCAGTGCGTGCGACCACGCCCAGATCGAGTTCGGCAGTTCATTATTGATCACACGGGGGATCGAGAGGTTCGTTTTATCTGTGTCAAAGGCCACCACCTGCCCCGTGGCGTGAACACCAGCATCTGTACGCCCTGAACTTTGGAAATTAGCAGACCTTGGATCGTCCATGATCCCGATCTGCTGGAATGCCCTGAATACCTCGCCCTCTACCGTTGCCACATCCGACTGAACCTGCGAACCATAGTACGCGGATCCGATATATGCAAGTTTTAACGCAACTCTCATGCGGTTCACTCACCCGTTTAGGACCTTTTTCTATAATATACTTCCCGTAGACATAAAATCAGGATCACAAACATACCCCCCAGCAGGAACCATACACTGAAATGGGAGAATATGTCATGCGACAGCAACCCGGAAGCAGGTTCTACTATATGGTCCATCCCCATTGTGGACAGGTTCTGACCTGCATCTGCTGCAGGGGCAGCCGTCCCGTTCATGGCATAATCCGCAACCATGGGCATCCCCTCCATTGTTTCATTGGCAACGGGTGCTGATGTCTCATACAGCATGGCCCCCACCTCATCCGTCGGCATCTGGTCCAGACCAGTCATTGATGAGCGTGTAAGGTACTCGATCCCTGAGGCCGCAAAGATCGCTCCTGCAGCCATACCGATATACTTCTTCAGCATTCCCATTATAGAGGAACGATCCTTGTTACTGCTTCCCGGGACCACCACGATCAGTTTTTGTACCGGCTCGTATATCTTGATCTTCCTGCCCTTCTTGCTCCACTTGATCTTCCTGCCCTTCTTGCTCCACTTGATCTCCCTGACATGTATCAGGTCGGATTCGATCAATCCATCAAGGTTATACTTGACCGTGGTCAGCGGCATATCCAGTGAACTGGCAAGTTCCGTTGTTGACATGGGGTCCTGTGCCAGGAGCTTCAGGATCGTCAGGGATTTTTCATTGGAAAGGGCCTGTGTGATCTTCTTTGAATCCTCGTTCAATGGGAGGATCAGCACCTTTTCTGAATTGTAATCACCATCTTCCATAGTATATGACATTCGGGTATTGATTGATAAGATTTCTGTAATGTTCGAATACGTTCGAACCTTAAATCTGCTGGAATAAGGCACATAATATTCTGATCTATTGACGTAAGAGGAAAACGTACAAATGAGGTTCTGCCGAAGCTGAAACGGCAAGTATCGGATGTAAATGTCGAACAGTAGCGGTTTAGAGATGAGTGATGGGCTTAACTGATAATATATGGGATCCCATCACAATCTTTTT
>CAYRGB010000077.1:0-6015 GCA_964423715.1 uncultured Methanosarcinales archaeon
CGGAGAGCCCTCCAAATCGGTTGCCAAGGATCGGATATCCGGACGCGACATCAATTGCCATTGCCCGGACAGTGTTAATGGCAACCACCGCATCTGCACCGCCACGCTGCGCAGCCTTCCCGATGCTCACGATGTCGGTGACATTGGGAGTGAGCTTTACCCAGACCGGTACGTCCACCGCATCCCGCACCGCACGAGTGATATCCTCCACCAGTGTGGGGTCGCTTCCGATAGTGGCACCATACCCTTCAGCATGGGGACAGCTGACGTTCAATTCGAACGCATCCGGCCCGGCAGGCTCCAGCCCTTCTGCAACCTGTATGAACTCGGGCACATCACCACCAAAGATACTTGCGATCACCGGTACGTCCACACCATCCTTCACGATACGGATCTCATCCACAAAATCGGAGTATGACGGATTCGGCAGCCCCATGGCATTGATGTAGCCACAGTCCAGTTGCACCATTGACGGGTTGCTGTGTCCTGTCATAGGTTCCGGACCGATAGACTTGGTCACAACAGCTCCCGCACCTGCCTTTGCCATACGGACCATGGCAGCACCGGTGGTGCCCATAATACCCGCTGCCAGCATGGTTGGATTTTTGAGAGAGATTCCCGTAACGTTCACCATAATATCACCTTTGATCAAATATTTTCATCCGGACGTGACAGATGGCATATTGCATCATGGACAAGCTCCTTTCCACCCACTTCTACCAGACGCTGCCCCAATCGTGCCGCATGTTCATGATAGTTATCTACAGGAATCGTATCCTCTACTCCCACATTGTAGGTACCATCCAGTGCAAGCACTTCTGCACGCACATGTATCTTCGTACCATTCTCCACAATCCTGGCAAAGGAACCAATGGGCACGATACACCCACCTTCAACATCAGTGATCAAAATACGCTCAACCTCGGTTTCGATACGGGATTGCAGATGATCGATATGGGAGCAGACCGACTCCGCTTCGCCGCCGCTCCTGGTCACAACAGCAATGGTACCCTGATTGGCAGACGGGCAGAACTGATCTGGATCCAGTCGTTCTGCACCCAGATCCCAACCCATGCGCTCAAGACCTGCCTCTGCCAGCATGATACCATCATATTTGCCAGATCGCAACTTCTCTATACGTGTATTGATATTGCCCCGAATATCCAGAACCTCCATATCCGGACGATACCGTAGCAATTGGGCCCGCCGCCGCATGGAGGTAGTCCCGATGATAGCACCTTCCGGCAGCTCGTCCAGAGTAGTGCCGTCCTGTGTCAGGAGGACGTCAAAGGGAGAATCCCTTTCCAACACAGCAGCTATGGCTAATCCATCCGGCCGCTCTGTGGGCAGGTCCTTCATGGAATGGACAGCAATGTCCACATCGCCAGCGAACATACGGTCATCCAGTTCCCGCACGAAAGCACCAACCCCAGCAATCTCGTGGAGGGGGCGGTCTGTGAACGTATCACCTATGGTCTTGATGATCTTCCGGGTGGTTGTGTACCCCCTTTCCTCAAGCATTCGCGATACCGTGCTGGCCTGTGCCAGAGCAAGATCGCTTCCACGGGTTCCAATGATCATTGTAGTATCACCTATATTATATATTACTCGAATTACCAGAATTACCTGAGACATGCATCATAGGCCTGAAGGGTTGCCTCGATGTCCTCATCACTATGCGCAAATGAAAGGAAGTTCGTCTCGAACTGAGAGGGGGGCACGAACACACCGCTTGATAACATCCGGTGGAAGAACTCAATGTATCCTGCCTTGTCACATTTGAGCACGTCCTGATAATCACGAGGTTTGTCCCCGAAGAATATTTTGAACATGGACGACACACCAGACACGGAATGACCCAATCCCTTATCATCCACAAGCTCGGACAGACGCAAGCGCATTATGTCCCCTCTGGCATTGAGCTTCTCGTGAACCTTCTCCTTTTCCATGATATCAAGTACTGCGATCCCGGCTGCAACTGAGGCAGGATTACCACTGAACGTACCTGCCTGATACACGGCTCCAGAGGGAGCCACCATCTCGATTATGTCACGGCGTCCTCCGAAGATACCAATGGGCATACCGCCACCCACGATCTTTCCGAGGGTCGTCATGTCAGGCGTAACGCCGTAATATTCCTGTGCACCCCCCATGGCCAGCCTGAAACCGGTGATCACCTCGTCGAAGATTAGCAATACGTCGTTCTCCTGAGTGACCTTGCGCACCTCCTTAAGGTAACCGTCCTCTGGAAGGACAGGACCAATATTGCCCATCACAGGTTCCATGATCACTGCTGCCAGATCATCGCTATTGGACTCTATCAGCCCGGTCATTGCCTCAATGTCATTGAACGGGGTCTGAAGGGTGTGTTTTGTGAAATCCACAGGAATGCCGAGAGAATCTGGTTCGCCCAGGGTAGTTGCGCCGGACCCCGCCTTGACCAGCACCGCATCGTGTGCACCATGGAATCCACCCTCGACCTTGATGAACTTGTCCTTGCCGGTGAACCCCCGTGCCACACGCAGGGCGCTCATTGTGGCCTCAGTGCCGGTGGAGATGAACCTCAGCATGTCGATGCTAGGGTACAGGTCCACGATCTTCCCCGCCAGGATGAATTCCAGCTCCGTGGGAGTCCCATACAGCCATCCCTTATCCAGCTGCTCTATTATGGCCTTCTTTACCTGTGGATGGGCATGGCCCAGGATATTGGGGCCATATCCAAGACAATAATCAATATACTCGTTCCCATCGACATCCCTGATCCGCGATCCTGCAGCCGACTCGGCGTAGAAGGGATACGGTTTTATCGCACGAACCGGGCTACTCACTCCACCTGGGAGCAAATTCTTCGCTATCTCAAACATCTGCTTAGATTTTTCCAGATCAACCATAAAATCACCGTTAGCTTAAATTAGCGTATAGATGAGAACAAATCATATAAAAGATATCACATCAATGTTATTATCAGATATCACGGATTTTCGTTCACTCACACATGAGGAACGGTCCTACCTTTTACTTCAACATCCGCGCCAGATCCTTTGCGAAATACGTCAGTATCATATCGGCACCCGCGCGTTTGATCGAAAGCAGGGACTCATACATCACCTGGGTCTCATCCAGCCAACCCTGCTGTGCCGCTGCCTTGATCATGGAATACTCCCCACTCACATTGTAAGCGGCAGTGGGCATCCCGAACTCGTGTTTGACACGATACAGAATATCCAGATAGGGAAGGGCCGGTTTGACCATAATTATGTCAGCGCCTTCCATTATGTCCAGTTCCACTTCACGGATGGCCTCATCGGAGTTGGCTGGGTCCATCTGGTAGGTGGAACGGTCACCGAACGAGTATCCCGAGTCTGCAGCATCTCTGAAGGGGCCGTAGAAAGCGGAGGAGTACTTGGCTGCGTATGACATGATCGGAATATTCTCAAAATGTTCCCTGTCCAGTGCCGAGCGAATGGCACTGATCATACCGTCCATCATACCTGAAGGAGCCACCATATCCGCACCCGCACGGGCATGACTGGTGGCGATCTTACCCAAGTGGGGCAGGGTCGCATCGTTGAGGACCTCTTCGGAATCATAATCCACGATACCGCAGTGACCATGACTGGTGAACTCACACATGCACACATCCGTGATAACTATCATGTCCCTGCCCAGTTCGTCCTTGATAGCACGAGTAGCACGCTGCACGATATCCTCGTCCCCTGAGGCACTGCTTCCCATCTCATCCTTCTGAGCAGGGATGCCAAACAGGATCACTCCGGGGATACCGAGGTCTGCGGCCTCTTTCGCCTCATCCACAACCCTATCCAGCGGCAACCGGTAGACTCCCTGCATGGATGGGACCTCTCTGGCAGTGTTGAGCGTCTCATCCACGAACATCGGATAGATCAGATCGTTCGCAGACAGGGACGTTTCTCGCACCATATCACGTATCTTGCCACTTCGTAACCGCCGCATTCGTAGTTGTGGGAACATCTCTTCAACCCTCATTGACATTTATTCTTATCATTTTCCTTCCTTGCAGGACCCACGTTGAACAGCCGGGAGGCCGAGTCCAGAAAATCCTCATCATCATATTCTGCCGCATTGCGCAGGACCTTGGTGGGTTCTGCCAGCAACTTGTTCACGATCGCACGTGTCAGGTCGTCCAGGACATGTCGCTCGATGTCACCCATAGTATGATAGGCACTCAAACGATTGATCGCCCGATCCATCTCCCTTTTCCGCAACGAATATATCTGGCTGTAGAGTTCGGATATCAGGCGGTCAGCCTTCTGCCGCTTGTACTGGGCAGTGAGCAGACATATCTCCCCCTCAATAATAGTCTCTGCCTTTTTGGCCTCCTTCATGCGCAGTTCCAGGTTCTTTTCATTGATGGCACGCAGACTGTCGATATTGCGTAATATGACACCAGGGATATCCGCGACCTCCGGATCGATGTCACGTGGACTGGCAATGTCGATCAACAGAAGGTCATCATCCTTATTCTTCATCGCTTTCTGGACTACATCCTTTTTCAGGACGTAATGGGGAGCAGATGTGGCGCTTATTATCACATCCGCGTCCAGAGCACACGCATCGATCTTCTCAAAATGAACCGCTTCCCCACCCAGTTCCTCGGCGAGATCATTCGCCGTCTCATATGTGCGGTTAGTTATGTAGACCACATTCATATCCCGGTGCGCCAAGGCGCGGGTAACCAGTGTACCCATCTCCCCTGTACCGATAACGAGGATGTTCTTGTCCTTGAGACCATGCAGGATATCATCGGCCAGGTCCACCGCTGCCGAGGCAATGGATACCGCACCCCTGTTGATGCCCGTCTCGGTTCTCACCCGTTTGCCAACCTGTATGGCCTTGTTGAAAGCAGTGTCCAGTACCTTACCTGTAGCACCTGCGTTCTTTGCGATCTGGTACATATCCTTGACCTGCCCGAGGATCTGGGGCTCACCAATGATCATTGACTTAAGGCCAGACGTCAGACGTAGCAGATGCATCAGGGATTCATCATGATCGTAGAACTCAACTATCTTTGAGGATACGCCCATTTCCTTTGCAAAATGGAACAGGAAACTGCTGCTACCCTTGGGAGACACCACATAGATCTCAACCCGGTTGCAGGTCTTGAGGACCGCACATTCATCAACAAGTTCATGAGAGAGGAGTTTGTCAAGTACACCTTCAAGATCACCATGCCAGGCACCTTCCATCTCCTCAACGGTAGCCTTTGCGTGAGTGACGACCATGCTTGATATTTCTGTCACTGCAATCCTCCAGGTAAGCAATGATGAACAATAATATTGTGATATGTGTCGATATGGCGTCCCATACTATTATCCTGTATTTTCTATGTGGTTCACCATTATAGTAGATGCTATGTTATACGCTTTTTTATACGATCCTGCGAGTGCGTCCCACACTGCCCCATCATCCAGTATCGCCCAGAGGATGGTCCTGCGGATGGCCTGATCGGGAACACGCTGTTTCAACTGTGAGCGTATCGCCTCCTGCAACCGTACCATATCGCCGTATTCAGGAGTGATCACTGCTTCGAGTTTGCGGCGCGTGTACTTCGAGAGGGCTGGGCTCTTGCCCAGTGTGGATATACCAATGACAAGATCACCTCTCTGTATCACAGACGGGATTACCACGTCGCCTGCATGCTCCACGGGATTGGTCAGCACACCAACATCTTTTGCTAGGGCAGTTATCCGCTGGTTCAATGAGGAATCGCTGGTCGCCGGGATGACCAGGAAGGCACCATCGATAAGCTCTGTGACCCCCTCATCCGAAATGGATGACAGGTCATGGATGATCAGCTCCACCTTACCATCCTGTCCCAAGGTCTGCAGTGCGGGAGTGAAGGCAGCACTGAGCACGCAAGTGTCAGCATATTCACAAAATAGAGTGGCTTTGCGCTCGCCCACCGAACCTCCACCAAAGATCACCACTTTCCTGTTGCCAACATCGAGGAAGAGAGGCAGGTACTTTTTTGAGGGG
>CAYRGB010000078.1:0-6010 GCA_964423715.1 uncultured Methanosarcinales archaeon
TCTGTCCACTCGAATGTGATCATGAGTGTAAATCAGAACCTCCCCCGTAAGATATTATATTTATTTTGGTCACACCTGGGATTCAATGTATTTGCATCCAAACCCCGAAGGCAGATGGTTATCACGAAACATGCCTTAAGTAACCACTGGCTGTTGGTCGGGATATTTGTAGAACTCGTCATTCTCTCGTTCATAATCTGGGATTCTCTGGTACATCTATCTGATATTCAACACCGTTCCTATAGGAATATTGTACATAGCACTTACCATCCCTTTGCACTGCTTCTATTTGTTATAGACGAGCTTAGAAAGTACCCAATGTCCCACGTTTGACAGTTTTCACTCTTTCCTGAAGAATATCTCCGCTCTTTACCACTAGAATTTTCGCATTTTTGTCAGGAAACCTATTTGGCAGTTTAAATAAGATCGGTAAAAATGCCATGAAATTGCCTATTTTACTCCCCAATCAGTGTATTTATGGCATTGAAACGGTCATAAATATTATTTATCGCTTTATTTTTGATTAGATACAGTCCAACTGTCAAATAGATATGTGAAAAATTGATGAAAATTATGACAAACGAAAATAAGTAAATGAACCGTCAATTGCCTGGAAAAAACAGAAAAATGAGAATTTGATGAATAATAAAATATTCAAACTTAGGCAATATGTATGATGAACTGCCACGATTGAAATAGTGGTTTTCTTGCTTAGTATCATATAAAAAAAAGAGTGTGCAGAAGTGTTCTCATGAGAGCGACATGATCGCTTCTGCCAGATCGCCGTTGGTGTTCTTCAGTGCCCCGCGGGCTTCGTCTTCAGAGACGCCTGTCTGCTCGGCCACCAGTCGCACATCATCCTCTAGGATCTCCAGTTCCCGGGGCACCTCTTCAGGAGTGCCCACGACCTGATAGGTATCCACACCCTGTGCATTCATGATGCTTACACTGGCGTCGTTGAACACGATATCCTTGCCCGAAGTTCTGATAATCACCTGCTCTACATCATTTATATCATCGATGCTGATACCCATCTGCTTCATCATCTGCTTCATTTTCTTTGGGTTCATGCCCCGGCCACCCATTCCTGGAATCATTTGATCACCTCTGTTTTACTGGATCTTAGGATACTGTACCTGTACTAAAAAGAAAATATGGTTGGAAAAATCGCTTAGTTACAGCTACTACATGTACTACAGCTGTTAGCCATAGCGTTTGGATTATCTATCACAAACCCCTTGCCCTGTGGTGTCTCAATAAAGTCCACAGTGGCCTCGGAAAGTTCTTCCTGAATAGCAGAGGTCATGACGATCTTGATATCCCGACTGTCAACCGTGACATCTTCTTCCTTTATCTCGTTGTCCAGCGCCATTCCATACTGTGCACCGCTACATCCCATGCCAGCGACAAATATCCGAAGTGCATGGCCCTGCTTGTTCTCGGATTCGATGAGTGATCTCAATTCAGCTGCTGCTGCATCTGTTATGTCTATCATTTTTATATCCTCCTTTATTCAGTGTTAACTATGCATCCATTACTTTGATGGCAATATAAAAACATTATTGATATATAAGTTCGCTGGCACACGAACCAACAACTCATATAAATTCCACATCATCGTCTACCGGATTGAGGAGTATCTCTGCATTATAGCCGTTGATATCCACCGAGTTTTTCCTACCTTTTGCCTCCCAGACAGGGAGATAGACCAGATCAACATTCAATTTGATATCATTCTTTGCAGGCTTGAACCGTTTGTGCTCTGAGATTATAGCCTCTCCCGCAGTATTGTTAAAACGTGCATCCTTGGTATTATCTTCAATGATCTGCTGGAGTATGTCATCGTAGGCATCTTCCTTTTTTGTGATAGGCATCTTCACATCATATTGTTCGTCAGACACACTCACCTGTTCCTGTATCTGTGGAATATTCATTGATTCATTATTCCCGTTGAGAGCATTAAGCATACCATTTCCTTCACCTGAGATGTCGATCACTTTGGATCTGAACTGGTGTTCCGAATGTACAGAATAACTGTATCTCCAGAAGGGTACGAACTTGAGGATTAGATCATTCAGACCAGATACATGCGGTCTTGCAATGGCAGTGGCCCTGTCCTTTGAAACGTTCAGAGGCGCGGACCGCAGGTCCAGCACGTTGCAGACCGCAGGTTCGGCTGGTATAGCAACAGGCGTTTGGCTTGGTTCGGGAACAGCACTCTGCCATATGACATTGTCCGGATGTTGTACACCCTTTGGTCCTGATAGTTCCAGGTCCACGTTCCTTCCTTCCATGTCCGCAAGGACGGCTTCACCGATCTGGAATGCCAGTTCCTCACGATCCCAGAGGATAAGTCCCAGGTTCTTTGCATATTCGATCAAGTCCATGGATACCCTTTCGGTAGAAACGTATAACCCTACACCATCGTTGATGCAAGTTGAGAAATCATGTATCTTGAAACGATCGAGGTCAGACCCGAATTTGACATAGGTCCTGCGACCGTTCTTCTCTGCGATCAGGTCTGCTCTACTGGAATCCATTATATTATATCCGGACGACGTGAAAATGTCTCTTATGATCTGTGAAAGGTCCTGTTCCATGGGCATCAACCATTTTTAGTTTTAAGTATATAAACATTATATCAGTCTGACTCTGAATAGCTCCCTGAGTATAGTCCAATATCTTCAGGTAGGCCTGCCGAAAAGGAGTTTCTTGTATGGAAAGTGCTTCTTCTATTTGTATGGTATTCAAAGTACTCTCGTTGTGGTCTCTAACTCTATACCCCTGCTAGTTACATTATATGAGATCGTCCTATCCAGAGGGATCATTCCTCTCATCTTGCGTATCAGTATGGAGCGTTCGATCTCGCTTCCACGTTCCTTTATCCTGAACTCGATCACGCCATCACAAATGCTTTTCATACTGTTTTCCACAATACTATCATGCATCCCGCCCGTCATAAGGATAAGTTGGACCGCACCGGTGGCCTTGCCAACGGAAGATATGATCTCAATGGTTTCAATAACGCTGTTAAGCTCGTAGGAACGGAGGAAATAGGACATGGAATCAATGATCCCTCGATAGTGGTCAGAGCGCTGCTCGGTCACCGTGGCCTTGAGGAGGTTCAAGGGGTCAATACTCTGCCTCAAAAAATCCTTTGCGGGAAGTTTGTCGGTAAGCTCGGTCGGGAGGATATTGTAGAACCTGGGTGCGTATGCATCAATGAAGGTCAGTTTATCGTCGTCTATGTACTTCTGTACATCCCACCCAAAGTCCGCCATCTCTGATATGATCTCTGGTATCGGATGTTCTGATGAGTAATAATAGACCTCTTCGTTATTCACCAATCCTCCATATACGAACTGCTGGGCAAAGATCTCCATACTTGTACCAGGTTCTGCAAGGATAAGTATCGTACTTCCCGGGGGGACTCCCCCTCCTAATTGCACATCCAATCCTACGATACCTGTTGGTACCCTGTATCCCCCAGTGCCATCGAAACTATAATCCATTTCATCACCCTGGTCTATTTTCTGATCGGACGGCTTATTATAATCTAATTATTATATTAATGTTCATTTGCATTCGTTTCCCATCGTTTTTATATATTGATGTCTCTTTGTTCTTAAAGTTATAGTATGGTGAAATGATGATAGACATTGACGATCTGAAATATGAGAATGGCCTGATCCAGGCAATTGCACAGGACTATGAATCTGGTGAGGTTTTGATGTGTGCCTACATGAACCGCGAAGCACTTGAGAACACGATCGAAACCGGTATGGCCCATTATTGGAGTCGCAGCAGGCAGAAACTATGGAAGAAAGGTGAAAGCTCGGGCCATTTCCAGAAGGTGAAACAGATACTGATCGACTGCGATATGGATGCTGTGGTGCTCAAGATCGAGCAGATCGGCGGTGCCTGTCATACTGGTTACCGTTCGTGTTTCTATCGCACCATCGAAGGTGATGTCGTGGGGGAGAAGGTATTTGAACCAGATGATGTCTACTAACCATTTCCATGGGGCGGTTGCCCCTTTTTTTTGTTTATTTGTGATGTGAGACGGGTACGTTGAGCATTGCTGTAAGTATGCAATTGAATTATATATCTTCGAGTTGTCCTTATAGGTATGAACAACGCTGGATCAAAGATCGTTCCGGATACGAGCGTGATCATTGACGCCCGTATATCCGAAAAGGTCATACATGGGGAATACCGGGGGGCAGATATCTTCATTCCTGAAGCCGTGATGGCAGAACTGGAGGCACAGGCCAACCGGGGTCTTGAAATAGGGTTCAATGGATTGGACGAGGTCCAGGAACTTCGGCGCCTTGCCGATGAGGGTACGATCACTCTTGGTTTTGTGGGTCAGCGCCCAGGACCGGACGAGGTGAAGCTTGCAAAGGGTGGGGAGATCGATGCTCTGATACGATCAACGGCCGAGGAGCTGGACGCGACATTTGTGACCGGTGATCGGGTGCAGGCAGAAGTGGGCATTGCCCGCGGTATGAAGGTGGAATTCCTGCGCCAACCGATGATGGAATTTGGTCCTTTGAGTATCGAGGATTTCTTTACAGAGAACACCATGTCCGTCCATCTGAAGAACAAGACCGTGCCAATGGCCAAACGCGGCAGCGTGGGCCGAGTGGAGTTCGTGAGGATCCGCAACGAGTACAGTACTTACCGCCAGCTTAAGGACATGTCAAGGGAACTGTTCGAGCGTGCTCGTGGGGACCCCGAGTCGTTCATTGAGATGTCATGCAGTGGTGCATCCGTGCTGCAGATCAGGAACATGCGGATCGCCATTACCACCCCCCCCTTCTCCGATGATATTGAGATTACGGCGGTGCGTCCGGTGGCCTCCGTGGAACTGGATGAGTACCGGTTGAGCACACAGCTTAAGGAGAGGGTATTATCCCAGCGCGGCGTCCTGATCGCAGGTCCGCCCGGGGCTGGCAAGTCCACATTTGCAGCAGGGCTTGCACGATACCTGCATGAGAATGGTGATGTGGTCAAGACCATGGAATCTCCGAGGGACCTGCAGGTGCCCAGTGAGATCACCCAGTATGCACCTTTGGATGGCAGTATGGAGAACACTGCGGATCTGCTGCTGCTGGTGCGGCCGGATTATACGATCTACGATGAGGTGCGCAAGACCCGTGATTTCCAGATATTCGCGGATATGCGCCTGGCCGGGGTCGGAATGATCGGTGTGGTACACGCCAACCGTGCGGTGGATGCTGTGCAACGGCTCATCGGCCGCGTGGAGCTTGGTGTGATCCCGCAGGTCGTGGATACGGTGGTATTCATTGAGGACGGCGAGGTTGCCAAGGTGCAGGTACTCGAGTTTACGGTGAAGGTACCCTCAGGCATGACCGAGGCAGACCTTGCGCGGCCTGTTATCACGGTCTCAGATTTCGAGACCCACAAGGTGGAGTATGAGATCTATACCTATGGTGAGCAGGTCGTGGTGATGCCTGTCAGTCTTGATTTCAAGAAACCGTCCTGGAACCTGGCTGAGGGCGAGATCAAGGATGTGATCGAGCGATATGTGAGCGGACCTGTGGGTGTGGAGATGACATCGGACAACAGGGCTGTTGTAAAGGTTTTCGAGAACGAGATCGCTGGTGTGATCGGAAAGGGCGGTTCGGTGATCGATGAGATCGAGAAAATGCTGGGTGTGCATATCGATGTGCGCAAGTTCGAGGGCAAACCGGAGAGCAGATCCGGGGGTCCCGGGGCTCGCACAGCGGAGCAGTGCCGTCCCATAATCGAACGGACAAATAAACATTTGATACTGAACGTTGCCGAGCTGGCCATGGAGGATGTCGAGATATATGCCGGGGATACGTATATTTTTACTGCTACTGTGAGCAGGCACGGCGATATCAAGATCAGGACGAGTTCCAGTGTTGCCCGAAGTATCCTGAATGCGGTGGATGATGATGAGCCTGTGACCGTGCGGATGATCTGATGGTACGGTTCGTCACTATTTTATGATCAGATGTGT
>CAYRGB010000079.1:0-384 GCA_964423715.1 uncultured Methanosarcinales archaeon
GAAGGCACTAATATGTGCCTGCGCCCAATGCTTGCTCCGGGCCTGTACAACTGCCTGCACAAGTTTGACAACGTACTGCCTGACCCGGTACGTATATTCGAGATTGGGACATGCTACCGTAAGGAATCGGAGGGCAAGGAACATCTTGAGGAGTTTACCATGCTGAACTTCTGTCAGATGGGATCAAGGTCGACAAGGGAAAATCTCGTGGGTATCATCGACGAGTTCCTGGAATACTTAGGTATCGAGTATGAGATCGTGGCAGATAGCTGTATGGTCTATGGCGATACTATCGATG
The DNA here is from genome assembly GCA_964423715.1 of uncultured Methanosarcinales archaeon. GTDB lineage: Archaea > Halobacteriota > Methanosarcinia > Methanosarcinales > Methanosarcinaceae > JAIOTO01. Next base: position 299 of record CAYRGB010000079.1, read on the forward strand.
TCATGCATGGTGACCTCGAGCTATCATCAGCTGTGGTGGGACCAATCCCGCAGGACCTGGATTGGGGCGTTACCAAACCCTGGATC